>DATHJQ010000313.1:0-3648 GCA_035286505.1 Solirubrobacteraceae bacterium
CTCGCAGGACATCCTCGAGGTGAAGGCGGCCGTCTTCGGCGCCCGCCAGGCGTCCGAGAGCACCGGCCGCACGCTGCCGATCCACACCTCGGTCTCGCTGCTTCCGAACGGCGGCAAGATGCTGCTCGGAACCGACATCTCCTCGGTGCTGACCACGCTGGAGGCGCTCGGGGCCGACGTGATCGGGCTGAACTGCTCGACCGGACCGGAGGACATGCGCGACGCGATCCGTTTCCTCGGCGAGTTCTCGCCGCGTCCGGTCGCGTGCATACCCAACGCCGGCCTCCCGCTTCAGGGCCCCGACGGCGAGACGATCTTTCCCGAGCAGCCCGAACCGCTTGCCGAAGCGCTGAAGGAGTTCGTCGAGCGCTACGGCGTGGGCATCGTCGGCGGCTGCTGCGGCACCACGCCCGAGCACATCGCGGCGATCGCCGAGCGTGTCGCCGGGCGGCCGGTGGGCGAGCGCCCCGCGCCGCGCCCGCCACAGCTGTCCTCGATGATCGCCTCGACACCGCTGCAGCAAGAGCCGGCGCCGACGATGGTCGGCGAGCGCGTCAACTCGCAGGGCTCGCGCAAGGCGAAGGAGCTGCTGCTCGCGGACGACTACGACGGGCTCGTGCAGATCGCCGAGGACCAGGTTGCCGGCGGGGCGCACGTGCTCGACCTGTGCGTCGCGCTGACCGAGCGCACCGACGAGGACGAACAGATGCGCCTTGTCGCCAAGAAGGTCTCGCTGACGCAGCCTGCGCCGATCCAGATCGACTCGACCGAGCCGGAGGTGATCGAACGCGCGCTGGAGCAGGTTCCCGGGCGTGCGATCGTCAACTCGGTCAACCTCGAGGCCGGGCGCGACAAGCTCGACCGCGTCGTGCCGGTGGCGCTCGCGCACGGTGCTGCGCTGATCGCGCTGACGATCGACGAGGTCGGTATGGCAAAGACGGCGCAGCGCAAGGTCGAGATCGCAAGGCGCATCCGCGACCTGTGCTGCGAGGAGCACGACCTGGACCCGCAGCTGTTGATCTTCGACTGCCTGACGTTCACGCTGACGACCGGCGACGAGGAGTGGCGCCCGTCGGCGGTGGAGACGATCGCCGGCATCAAAGCGATCAAGGAGCAGATACCCGACGTGAAGACGTCACTGGGCGTGTCCAACGTCTCCTTCGGCGTCTCACCTGGCGCACGCGCCGTGCTCAACTCGGTCTTCCTGCACCACTGCGTCGACGCCGGCCTTGACCTGGCGATGGTCAACCCGAACCACATCACGCCGTACTCGGAGATTTCCGACGCCGAGCGCGAGCTGGCCGACGACCTCGTGTTCAATCGCCGCGAGGACGCGCTTGAGAGGTTCATCGAGCACTTCGAGTCCAAGGGCGAGGAGGAGGGCCCGGAGGGGTCCGCCGACCCGACCGAGGGTATGGAGCCCGAGGAGGCGCTGCACTTCCACATCCTGCGCCGCCGCCGCGACGGCGTGGAGGACCAGATCGACGCAAGCGTCGAGAAGATCGGCGCCGTGCCGACGCTCAACGAGGTTCTGCTGCCGGCGATGAAGGAGGTCGGCGACAAGTTCGGCGCCGGCGAATTGATCCTGCCGTTCGTGCTGCAGTCGGCCGAGGTGATGAAGCGGGCGGTCGCTCGGCTGGAGAAGTACCTGGACAAGATCGAGGGCTACACCAAGGGCACGGTCGTACTGGCGACGGTGTTCGGTGACGTGCACGACATCGGCAAGTCGCTGGTCAACACGATCCTCACCAACAACGGCTACACGGTTGTCGACCTCGGCAAGCAGGTGCCGATCCAGACGATCGTCGACGCCGCCCAGGAGCACGACGCGACGGCGATCGGCCTGTCGGCGCTGCTGGTGTCGACCTCCAAGCAGATGCCCGCGTGCATCCAGGAGCTCCACGCCAAGGGCCTGTCCTACCCGGTGCTGATCGGCGGCGCGGCGATCAACCGCGCTTTCGGATATCGCACGCTGTATCCCGGCGGAAAAGACTCAGACGTTGTCTACGAGCCGGGCGTCTTCTACTGCAAGGACGCCTTCGAGGGCCTGTCTGTGATGGACCAGTTGGTGGACGCCGACGCCCGCGGCGCGCTCGTGCAGAAGCTGTTGGCGGGCGCTACGGAGTTCCGCGCTAAGGGCGAGGCGCCACAGGAGGAGCTGAACTTCGCCGACGACTCGGTGCGCTCGCCGGCCCGCACGGACGTGGCGATCCCCTCGCCGCCCTACTGGGGCGTGCAGGAGATCGACGTCGATCTGCAGGAGGTCTACCGCCACCTCGACACGCACGTGCTGTTCAAGCTGCACTGGGGCGGGCGCGGCGTCAAAGGCGAGGCTTGGCAGGCGCTGCTGCGCGACGACTTCCGCCCCCGTCTGGAGCGCATGTGGAAGGAGCAGGACTATTTGCACCCGCGCGCGCTGCTCGGCTTCTTCCCCTGCTACGCGCTGGGCAACGAGATCGTCGTGCTGGACCCGCAGGACCTCGCAACCCGGTCGTCGCCGAAGAGCGAGCTGACGCGCTTCGTCTGCCCGCGCCAACCCAAGGGCGACCGCATCTGCCTGGCCGACTTCTTCCGCCCGGCCGTCGACGGCAAGCCGCCCGACGAGCTCGACGTGATCGCCGTGCAGGCCGTGACGGTCGGCTCTGAGGTGACCGAGCTGATGGCCAGCTTGGAGGCCCAAGGCGAGTTCGCCGAGCAGCTGTTCGTGCATGGCCTCGGCGTGCAGACGGCCGAGGGCCTGGCCGAGTGGCTGCACTGGCGCGTGCGAGGGATGCTCGACATCGACGCGACGCAGGGCCGGCGCTACTCGTGGGGCTACCCGGCGGTGCCCGAGCAGGCCGAGCACTGCAAGGTCGAGAAGCTGCTGGACCTCGGGCAGATCGGCATGACGATCACCGACGGCTATGCGCCCGAGCCCGAGCAGTCGACGCTCGCGCTGATCGCCCACCATCCGCAGGCGATCTACTTCGGCACACGCCAGGGCCGCCTGCTCGCGGACGGATCGCCCGACGACGTGATCCGCGGCTCAAACCGCGACCCGTCGCTGTTCGGCGAGATCGAGGACGCCGACCCGCCCGACGGCGCCGTCGAAGCAGAGGACGAGCCGGCGATGGCCGGCGAAGCCTCTTAGTCGTCGTCGCGCGGCGGCGGGCGGAAGAGGATCCGCTTGACCTCCGACGCGCTGCCGCCGCCGAGGCGCAGCGCCGTCTGAAAGCCCTCCTCGCCCAGCTCGCCCGCATCGAGCGCGCGCCGCAGCGCGTTGAGCGCCGGCAGGTCGTCCTCTGCGACCTGGTCGCGCGAGGTCTCCAGCAGGATCATGTGGCGAGGGCGTTTGAGCGCCGCGGCGATGCGCAGGTAAGGCTCGCGTTCGGCGGCGTCGAGGCTCTCGGCGACGAGCACGACCGTGTCCTTGTTGGCCAGGCGCTTGTTGACCGCCGCCGCCAGCAGCTGCTCAGCGCGTGCGTTCAGCTCCTCGACCTCGACGCGACCCTCGAGCAGGCCGCGCACCTTGCCCAGCGACAGCAGGCTCGCGCGATCCTCGATCAGGCGCTTGACGAAGCCCTCGCGCTCGGCCTCGGAGGCGGACACGACCACCACGAGGCTCCCGGGCGAGTAGCGAAGCCGGTCGACGGGCGCCAGGACGCGACA
>DATHJQ010000314.1:0-2506 GCA_035286505.1 Solirubrobacteraceae bacterium
TCACCGCACTCGGCGCCGTGCTCGCGCTTGCCTTCGGCCTCGCGCTCGATCCTTCGGGGGAGCCGCAGCGCCTGATCGCCGCGGCCGCCGCCGGCGGCTTCCTGCTGCTGGCGGCGCTTGCCTATCCAGGCGGCATGGGCATGGGCGACGTGAAGCTCGCGGGCGTTATGGGGCTGTTCCTCGGTCGCGCGGTCGCCCCGGCGATCCTCATCGGGCTGCTGGTGGGCGTGTTGGTCGGCGTTTTGGTGATCGCCCGCAAGGGCGTTGGCGCGGGCCGCAAGACTGCCGTCCCGTTCGGTCCCTTCCTTGCGCTCGGGGGCGTCGTTGCGACGTTCGCAGGACAGGACATCGTCGACGCCTACGTCCACCACTTCCTCTGACACACAGCCCAACCCTAAAGGGGTGGCGCCCACGCGCCGATACGCGTCGTGCAGCCATCGTGCCGCGTTTCACAGAGCCATCAGATGCCTTCACTCTCACTCAACCTGCGGCGCCGCCGTCCTTCCAACGACGTCGTCGGGCTTGACATCCAGCCCGGCTTCGTCGCGGCCGTCAAGGCGCGCGTCAACGGATCGATCCTCGCCGAACGAGCGGCCACCCAGCCGCTCGACGCGGACACGGTCCGCGAGGGCGAGGTCGTCGACGCCGAGGCGCTGGCCGAGGCGCTGCGCGAGCTGTTCGCCGGCGGGCGTCTGGGCAAGCACGTGCGCGTGGGCATCGCCAACCAGCGCACGGTCATGCGCACGCTGGAGCTGCCGCCCGTCACCGACCGCAAGGAGCTCGCCGCGGCAGTTCGCTTCCAGGCGCAGGACCAGGTGCCGATGCCGCTGTCCAACGCCGTGCTCGACTTCCACCCGCTTGGCATCGTCGACACCCCTGCCGGCGCGCGCCAGCGCGTCGTGCTCGTCGCGGCGCAGCGCGACATGGTCGAGCGGCTGCTCGGCGCCGTGCGCGCGGCGGGGCTGACGCCCGAAGGCGTCGATCTCTCCGCGTTTGCGCTGATCCGTTCACTGCACGACCCGTCCGAAGGCAGCGAGGATCGCGTCCTGTACCTGAACGTCGACGGATTGACGAACCTCGCGATCGCCGAGGGAACCACCTGCCGTTTCACCCGCGTGATCGGCGGCGGCGTCGAGGCGATGGCCAGCGACCTTGCAACCCGACGGGAGATCCCGCTGGCCGACGCGCGCGAGCTGCTGGCGACCGTCGACCTGAGCGGCCCCGCCTTCCCCGGCTCGAGCGTCGGCGACGTCGCAGCGGCCGCGGCACCCGCCCAGTCACAGGCGCCGGTCGGCGAGGACGACGGCCCGCAACCCGATCCGACCGCGGCCGTCGAAGGCGATGCCTCAGACGACGCTGCGCTGGGCGAGCAGGCGCGGCTCTCACGCGAGGAGCACGAAGCGCAAGAGGTGTCGATGGGCTACGCACAGGCGATCGCGCCGGCGCAGGGGGCCGCACCGCCCAAAGCTTCGGTCGAAGAGCCCGCGGACGCCGGCGACATCCGCGCGGTGCTCGAGAGCGGCGTCCGTGACATCTCAGGCGAGATTCGCAACTCGCTGGACTTCCATCGCACGCAGGAGCAGGGCGGCCAGGTCTCGCATGTCTCGCTCA
Organism: Solirubrobacteraceae bacterium; assembly: GCA_035286505.1. Lineage (GTDB taxonomy): Bacteria > Actinomycetota > Thermoleophilia > Solirubrobacterales > Solirubrobacteraceae > Palsa-744. Next base: position 1,612 of record DATHJQ010000314.1, read on the forward strand.
GCGGCGCGGCGCTCGATCTTCCGGGCTTCGCCGACGCGCTTCAGGCCGCGCTGGGCATGGACATCCGACGCGAGGGCATCGGCCTGGTCGACGACAGCATGCAGGGCAAGCTGTCGACTCACCGGCTCGCCGTCGCGGCGGGCCTGGCGACGGTGAAGGCCCCGCAATGAGGGCCGTCAACCTGATCCCCACCGAGGAGCGCAGCGGCGCCTCCGCCGGCGCCGGGCGCTCGCAAGGGGGCGCTTACGGCGTGCTCGGCCTGATTGCGGGCTTGGCGGTTCTCGCGCTCCTGTTCGGCATCGCCCACCACCAGGCCTCCAGCCGTCGCGCGCAGCTGGCGTCGATCAGCGCGCAGACCGCGCGGGCTCAGCAGGCTGCCTCTCAGCTGACTCCCTACACGAGCTTCATGGCGCTGCGCGAACAGCGCCGCAAGGCCGTCGCCCAGCTCGTCGAATCGCGCTTTGACTGGGCGCACGCTTTCCACGAGCTGGGTCGCGTGCTTCCGATCGGTGCCTCGATCTCCTCGCTGGAAGGCACCGTCGGCTCCTCCTCGGGCAGCTCGACCGGAGCCTCACCCTCGTCGACGACCGCCGCCGCGCCGGCGACGTCCACGACCGCCGCGGGCGGCACCGCCGTGGCCTCGTCGACGCCGCCGGGAAGCGTGCCCACGGTCACGATCGGCGGCTGCGCGGTCAGCCAGTCCGAGGTGGCGCTCACGCTCCTGCGCCTGCGCCTGATCGACGGCGTGAGCAGCGTGAGCCTGAAAAGCTCGACCAAAGCCCCCTCGAGCGGGGCCTCCAGAGCGAGCGAAGGCGCCTGCGGCAGCGGCAAGCCGACCTTCTCGGCCCAGATCACCTTCGATCCGCTTCCCTCGGCGACAGGCGCCACCGCTTCC
>DATHJQ010000315.1:0-4603 GCA_035286505.1 Solirubrobacteraceae bacterium
TATGACGATCGCGACGACGGCGAACACGAGCCAGCTCTGCAGCGCGTGGACGCGCCTGGGCCCACGTATGAGCGAAACCAGCAGGGCGCCCGCGAGCATGATGCCCAGCCACGGCGCGATGCCGAGGCTGAAGGCGCCGAACGCGCCCGAGGTCGCGACCGCGAGTGGGACGGCGCCGAGCCGCCGGCGTTCGCCGGGCAGCGAATCGGCGAGCACGGCAGCGACTACCAACAGCAGCGCCGCCGTCGTCAACTCCTTGATGCCGGCCTCCAGCGCGTAGCCGTAGAGCACGTTCGGCTGAATCGCCACCGCCGCGCCGATGAACCGCATGAGACCGTTGCGCGTGACCCTGCCGAGCAGCGAGTAGACCGCGACAGCTCCCATCGCGGCGGTGAACGCGAGGAAGGCCTGGTAGGCCCACGCGACATTGGTGCCCGTCAGCTTGGCCATCGCGCCGAGCGTCGCCTGGGACCCGCCCGGATAGCCGATGCCGAGAAGCTTCGAGTTGACGATGTAATACGAGGAGTTGCCGTTGGGAGGCGAGACGCGTCCGGCGTCGGCCAGATGCTGGGCGAAGTCCATCTGGAAGGCGATGTCGACGATGCGCGTGTAGCCGGTCCAGCCCACCTCGCCGGTGAGGAAGACCGGTCCGCCGACGGCCGCAAAGGCGGCGAGCGCCGCCAGCAGGGGCCAGACCCAGCGTGAGAGGCTTGGGCGAGGCCTGCGCAGCGGCCGGCGGGCGCGTGCCTCCAGCGCCAGGCCGGCGACCGCGAAGACCGCGACGAGCGGTCCGCCGAGCGGCGCAAGCCAGCCGTAGGAGGTGGCGAACGAGCAGGTGGCGACGACGAGCGCGTAGCCCACGGGCGCGACGAGCAGCGCGGTCAGCTGGCCGCCGGCGGCGGCGCGCACGAGCAGGCCGCAGCCGACGCTCGCCACCAGCAGCACCAATGGGAACAGCACCCACGCGCTTAGGAACGATCCGAGCAAGCGCGCATCTATAGCGGCTCGGGCGGCCGCGACGCGCCGCGCGTCGCCGGCTGCGCCGAGGCGCCGAGGCCATACTCTCGTGCGAATGTCCGCGGCATCAGACGCTCATAAAGGGGTAGGCGACGCCGTCTGGCAGGCGATCGTGCTGAGCTGGAACGGGTGCGAGGACACGCTGCGTTGCCTGCAGTCGCTGACGAGCGCGAAGCATGCCGGCCTGCGGATCGTGTGCGTCGACAACGGCTCGACCGACGGATCGCAGCAGGCCGTGCGCGAGCGATTTCCGCATGTCACGCTGATCGAGGCCGGCGCCAACCTCGGCTACTCGGGCGGCAACAACCTCGGCATCCGCGACGCGCTGGAGCACGGCGCGCGCTGGATCGTGCTGGTGAACAACGACGCCACGGTCGCCGCCGACTTCGTCGCGGGCTTCCAGGCGGCGGCGCGCGAGCGCCCGGGCGCCGGCATCCTCGCCGGCAAGGTGTTCTTCGCCGACCGTCCCGAGACGATCTGGTTCGCGGGCCAGCGGGTCAGCGAGCTGCTCGGCTACTCGGGGCGCCCACGCGGGTACGGGCGCGAAGACGGGCCCGAGTACGAGCGGGTCGTCTCGACGGGTCGTGCGGTGGGAGCGCTGATGGCCATCTCGCGCGAGGCGATCGAGGCGGCCGGGCTGCTGGCCGACGACCTGTTCGCCTACGTCGAGGACGTCGACTGGGCGTTGCGCGTGCGCGATGCGGGCTTTGAGATCGTCTTCGCGCCCGGCGCACGCGCGTGGCACAGCATCTCGGCCTCGACCGGCGGGGTCAAGGCGTCGACTCACACGCTCTACTACGGCGTGCGCAACACCGTCACGGTGCTCGAGCGACGGCGGCCGCTGGGCACGATCGGCACGGCTCTGCGCCGCGCTGCCGTGCTGGCGACGTTCGTGCTGCACGCGCTCACGCGCGGCGACCGGCCCGCGGCGCTGCGGGCGGTGCGCTCAGGCTTCGCCGACGCACGCCACGGGCGCCTGGGGCCGCGCCCGCACGCGCCGAGCTGACCCATCGCTGACGGCCTTGCCGTCCGTGCCCGAGCCGGAGCTCGCGATGGCCTAGCCGGCCCGTGTCCGCATGCGCGACCGAGCCATCGCAGCGGCGACTCCGGCGAGCCCGGCGGCGCCGCCGGCGCCGGCCGCCGCCGCGCCGTAGGCGGCGGCGGCGCGCCATTCGCGAGCGCCGGCGCGTCGCCTGGCCTGGCCGAGCAGGATCGCCGCGCTCATCGTGCGCGCCCGTCGCCGCAGCTGCGGGTAGCGAGCCGTGACGATCGCCATCGCCATCAGGCCCTCCTCGTAGGACGCGCCGGACTGCTCGGCACGCGTGGTGAAGTTGTCGGAGTGGCGGCGGTAGCGCACGAGCACGTCATCCAGCGCGATGCAGCGCCCGTGACGGAATACCTCGATGTCGAACAGCCAGTCGTTGGTGAACGCCAGGCGCTCGTCAAAGCCGCCCGGCGGGCACAGCGCCGAGCGAACCATGGTCGCCGACGGCAGCATCCTGTACGTCGGGTCGAACCACAGCTCGATGTCGCCGTTGCGCAGCGGCGCCCCGTTTGCGACCTCGGAGAAGCGGCCGATCACGCTGCCGTCGTCGGACTGGAACATCTCCGCGTCGTGCGAGCAGCCGGCGGCGTCGGGGTTGGCGTCGAGCGCCGCAACCTGGCGGGCGAGCTTGTCGGGCAGCATCACATCGTCGCCGTCCAGCCAGGCGATCAGCTCACCGCGGCGTACGGCGAGCGCGCGGTTGAGCGCGAACGGCTTGCCCTGGTTGCGCTCGCCGCGGATGACCCGGACGCGCTGCGGGTCGCGCTCGGCGAAGGCCTGCGCGAGCGCTGGCGTCGCGTCGGTCGAGCCGTCGTCGGTGATGATCAGCTCGAAGTCGGCGAAGCTCTGGGCAAGCACGCTCTCGACCGCCTCGGCAAGGAAGCTCTCCTCGTTGAAGGCGGCCATGATGACACTCACGCGGGGAGCCTCGGTCACGACCTCATCATCGCGCTCACTCAGGCGCCGATGCGACGCCGTGTCCGCCCGTGCGCGCACGATCTCAGATCCAGGTCCGCCGCAGGCAGCGCGGACGCCACGGGGTGAGGGCGAGCGTGCGCAGGGTGAGCGCATTGCGCACGTAGCGCGCCGTCTCGGTCAACCCGCGCGGCGGATAGGAGGAGCCTCCCTCGGCGACGGCGTCGGTCGCGTAGGTTGCCGAGAGGCTGGTGGCGCGCAGGCGGCCATGATGGCGCATGTGAGCGTCGACGCGAGCCTCGAAGACGTGCGCCTTGTGCGCCGCCGGATAGGCGATCCGGGCGATGCAGCGCTGACGGTAGATGGGTGCGGCTAGCGCCCGGCGCGCCGCCAGGAAGACCTGGTCTGAGAAGCCCGATCCCAGAGCGAAGCCGTCGACGGTGGCGACCGCCTCGCGTTCGACGCCTGGGCGGCGACCCTCGGCGTCGGGGCGCTCCCAGCTCGGGTTGGCGGCCATCACGCGCTCATCGCGGCCCATCAGCGCGAGCGCGGGCGAGATCCAGTCCCCGGGCTCGAGCAGGCGCGCCTCTGGATCCCAGTACAGCAGCCAGGGGCTGCCGGGAAGCGTGGCGGCCACGAGCGGCGCGTCGCTGTAGTGCAGCAGCGGCTCGAGCTCGGCCTGTCGCAGCTCGACGGCCGCCAGCACTTGGCCCAGACGGTCCTCGACGAAGTGGAACTCGTCGATCTCGCCGGCCGCGACGAGCTGCTGGGCCAACCGCGCGGCCTGTTGACGATCGGCGACGTTGTTGATCAGGGCGACGCGCCGGGCGAAGCGGCGGTCATTGGCCTCGCCGATCGCCGCGATCGCCCCCGGCGCCAGCGCACGCCGATAGGTGCGCTCGAAGGTGTTGACGACCAGATCGACAGCGTCGGGGGAGCCCTCGACCATCGGCCAACTATGGCAAAGCGACGGGGACGCCCTAGTCTGAGCCGCTGTGCAGGCGGAGCAGTCCAACAGCGCACGCGGCGGGCGGCCCTCGATATCGGCGTGCCTGGTGCTGCGCAACGAGGAGACCGTCGTCGAGCGATGCCTGGCGAGCCTGGACGCCGTCGTGGACGAGATCGTGCTCGTCCACGACGGCGAGTGCGAGGACCGGACGCTGGAGATCGCCGAGCGCCACGGGTGTCGCATATTCGTACGCCCGCTCGTCGGACACGCGGAGGCGTCGACCGTGTTCGCCTACGAGCAGGCGAAAGGAGAGTGGATCCTCTCGATCGACGCCGACGAGTATCTGAGCGACGCGCTGCGCGACAGCCTGGCCGAGCTGGTCGTCGACGAGGATGTCAACGGCTATGAGCTGCTCTGGCGCATGTGGAACGGCGAGCGCTACATCACCGAGAACGGGCCGTACAAGCTGGCGCTGTTCCGTCGCCGCAGCGTGCACCTGCTCGGGATGATCCATGGCGTGGAGCGCGTCGATCCGCCGCTTCGCAGGGTGCAACTGCAGCTCGAGCATCGCCCGCAGTACAACAATCTCGCCGTCGCCACCGTGCTGACGAAGTGGCGTCGCTGGGCGCGGATCAACGCGCGCGAGTTCCTGACGCCCTACGCCGAGATCCCGCGTT
>DATHJQ010000316.1:0-2653 GCA_035286505.1 Solirubrobacteraceae bacterium
GCGCGCCCTCGCAGGCCGCGAGCGAGCGCGACACCTCGTACGTGAAGTCGACGTGCCCGGGGGTGTCGATCAGGTGCAGCTGATAGGTCTGGCCGTCGCGCGCGGTGTACGGGACGCGCACGGCCTGCGCCTTGATCGTGATGCCGCGCTCGCGCTCCAGGTCCATCGAGTCGAGCACCTGCGCGCGCATCTCGCGCGCCGCCACCGTGTGCGTCAGCTCGAGTATGCGATCGGCCAGCGTCGACTTGCCGTGGTCGATGTGCGCGATGATCGAGAAGTTGCGTATGTGCGACTGGTCCATGGGCGGATACAGCGTAGAAGGCGCGCACGTCGCAGATGGCCGGCGGCATGCCGGTGGCTGCGCCGCAGGCGCGCTAGCCTTCTTCCTACCGGCGGATCGCCAACTCGACTACGGGCCTTCGAGGTCCAACCGCGGCTACGCGCCGACCTTCGGGCCGGCGGCCTGTCCAGGTGTCGGGAGTGTCACGCCGCCCAGGCAAGACACACGAGTCCTGGGACGTATGAAGTAAGCGGCGATCTCTGTCGGATGCACCGGGCGGGCCATTGGCCCGCCCGGCAGCATTTCTGGGTGCTCGCACCTCTGGCGAGAGCGAGACCGAGCGCTCGGCCCGACTAAGCCCGTCCCAGCTGAGCCCTGATCAGCCGGTGCACCTGGTGCGCCTCGGGCACGCGCATGACGAGCACCGCGCGCACGTACACGAGCACGCCCGCCAGCCCCGCGCCGCCGACGCTGACGATCTGCGCGAACAAAGAGACGCCCAGCAGCTGGTCCAGCAACCGCCAGACGACCCATGAGACCCCCGCCAAAAGTGTCGAGGCGACGGTGATACGCGCGGTGATCATCGTCGTCTGCGCGCCTTCCAGGCGCCCGTTGAAGCCCTCGCGCAGGCGCCGTGCCTGCAGCGCGGTCATCACCGCATTGGCCACCACCGTGCCGATGATCAGGCCGGCGATGCCAAACGGCTTGTACAGCGCAACGCTGACGACGATGTCCACGACGATGTTCATGGCCGCCAGGCGCGTCGGGATCCAAGGCCGCTGCACGGCGAAGAAGGCGCGCGTCAGCAGCAGGTTCAACCCTCCGAAGGGCAGGCTGAAGGCGAACCAGAACAGCGCCACGGCGACGATGTGCGTGGAATGCGAATTGAACTCACCGCGCTGGAACAGCAGGCGCACGATCGGGTTGGGCAGCACGAGCATGAACGCCGCGGCAGGGATCAGCAGCAGGTTGATCTGGCGCATGCCGATGCCGACGGCGCGGCGCATCGCCGACACGTCGCGGTTGGCAGCCATGCGACTGAGCGTCGGAAAGAGCACCGTCGCGACGGCCACGCTGAACAGGCCCTGCGGCAGCATGTAGACGCGAAACGCGTTGTCGATCGCCCGTGGCGCTTGGTCGGACACGAGCGTGCCGAACACCGAGTTGATCAGCTGGTCGAGGTTGACGATGCCCAGGCCGATCGTCACAGGCAGCATCAACGTGAACACCTGTTTGATCCTCGGATCGTGCCAATCGATGCTCATCTGCAGGCGGAAGTCGATGCGCCCGAGCGCGGCGGCGGCCAGCAGCAGTTGCACGAAAGTCGCGACCAGGATCGCGATCGCGTAGGCGTGCAGCTGGTTGCCGTCTTCATAGCCGCCCTTGTAGTGGGGGCGCAGGAGCACCAGCCCGACCAGGATCACGACGTTCCACACGGCCGGCGAGATGGCGGGGATGGTGAAGTGGTCGTAGGACTGCAGCACGCCAACGAGCAGGCCCGTCAGCCCGAGGATCAGCACGACCGGAAAGAGGATCTGCGAGAGGCTCGCCGTGAGCGCGTCGAGCGGCCCGTTGAAGGCGTTGCCCGTGAACAGCGGCATGATCACGCCCGCCGCCACGATGAAGAACGCCGTGACGGCGCCGAGCACGATCAGCATGATCCAGAACAGCGTCGAGGCCAGGCGAAAGGCCTCTTTCCTGCGCCCCTTCTGCAGCAGTTCGGTGAACACCGGCACGAACGCCGCCGAAAGTGCCGCATTGGCGAACAGGTTGCTCACCAGGTTAGGGATCTGAAAGGCGATCGTGAATGCGGACGCCGGGCCTCTGGTGCCGAAGAAACTGGCCGCCACGATTTCGCGCAGCAGCCCGACCACCCGCGATATGCCTGTGGCGATCGAGAAGATCGCCGTGTTGCGCGCAACGCCGCCGCCGCCCGGCGGCGCCGGGGCGCCCGGTTGCGCCGCGGCGGCTTCTCCAGACACAGACAAGGCCGCTATAGTACGGCGCTCCGCGGCGCGCCTTGGCAGTCGATTCCGGGTTCACGCGGCTTTCTTCATGGCCAACATCCATTCCCAGAAGAAGCGCATATTGCGCTCCGAGCGCGAGCGCTCGGAGAACCGCCGCTACACGTCGGCGATCAAGACGCACTTCCGCCACCTGGAGTCGCTCGTGCAGAGCGGCGACGACGCGCAGGCCGACGCCACGCACCGCGACCTCGTCAGCACGATCGACAAGGCCGTCAAGCGCGGAGCGCTGCACCGCAACAACGGCGCGCACAAGAAGTCACGCGCCGCTCGCGTTCGCGCCGGCTCGCCCTCCTAGCGTTGCGCCGGCGAGTGGCCGTCTAGCCGGCGATCGTTTCGATCGCGCGAA
>DATHJQ010000317.1:0-6882 GCA_035286505.1 Solirubrobacteraceae bacterium
TGGTGATGTTCACGGTCGCGTCGGTGCTGTGCGGCATCGCCGACAGCCAGGCGCTGCTGATCGGCGCGCGACTCTTGCAGGGAGTCGGCGGCGCCGTCGCCTCCAGCGTCATCCTGGCGATCATCGTCACCGAGTTCCCCGAGCGCGTCGAGCAGGCCAAGGCGATGGGCATGTACGCATTCGTCTCGGCCGGCGGCGGCTCGATCGGGCTGCTCGCGGGAGGAGTCCTGACGCAGTCGCTGGACTGGCACTGGATCTTCTTCGTCAACGTGCCCATCGGACTGATCGCCTTCGCGCTCGGCCGCGCGCTGATCGTCGAGAACGAGGGCATCGGCCTGTCCGGCGGCGTCGACTGGCTCGGCTCGGCGCTGATCACGCTGGCGACCATGGCCGGCGCCTTTGCGATCGTCAAGTCCACCGAATACGGCCTGCTGTCCGCGCGAACGCTCGGCGTCGGCGCCGGCTCGCTGGTGCTGCTCGGCGCATTCCTCGCGCTGGAGTCGCGCCTGCAGAACCCGATCATGCCGCTGCGCGTGCTGCGTCTGCGCATGCTCATGGGCTCCAGCCTGGTGCGCGGGCTGCTCGTCACGGGCATGTTCTCGGCCTTCTTCCTCGGCTCGCTGTACCTCGAGCGCGTGCTCGGCTACAGCGCCATCGACACGGGGCTGGCGTTCCTGCCGTTGACCGCCTCGATCGCGATCATGTCGATGGGCCTCTCGGCGAAGGCCGCCGACCGCTTTGGCGCGCTGAACTCGCTGGCGGCGGGGCTCGCCTCGATCGTCGCCGGGCTGCTGCTGCTGTCCACCGCGGGGATTCACGCCGGCTACTTCCCCGGCCTGTTCTTCGCCTTCCTGCTGCTTGGTCTCGGCGCCGGAGCGTCGTTCCTGCCGCTGCTGACGATCGGCATGGCAGACGCGCCAAGGCGCGACGCGGGGCTGGCCTCGGGCATCATCAACGTGTCGGTGCAGCTGTTCGGCGCGATCGGCCTGGCATCGCTGGGCACCGTCGCCACCGACCACACCAAAGCGCTCATCGCGAGCGGCGACTCGGCGGTGGCGGCGCTGACCGGCGGCTACCACCTGGCCTACGTCGTCGCGGCGATCTGCGTGGCGGTCGGCATCCTCGCGGCGTTCCTCGTGCTGCGCCCGCCGGCCGGCACGGTGCAGCAGGAGGTCGACGAGCTCGAGCGCGAGCTCGACCGCGAGTACTCCACGCCCGAGCCTCAGCTGGCCTGACCCAACGGCCCCTCCGAGCTGCGGGCCGCTGAGCGCGCGCCCGCAGCTCGGCTCGCTAGGCGCGCCCGCGCAGCTTGGCCCGCATGATCTTGCCGCTAGTCGTCTTCGGCAGCTCGGCGGCGAAGTCGACGATGCGGGGATACTTGTACGGAGCTGTCTCACGCTTGACGTGCTCCTGCAGCTCGCGCGCCAGCTGCGGCGATGGCGCGTAGTCGCCGTCGCGCAGCACCACCACCGCCCGTACGACCGATCCGCGCTCCTCGTCGGGCGCCGCCACCGCGGCGGCCTCGGCGACGGCCGGGTGCGCGACGAGCGCCGACTCGACCTCGAACGGGCCGATCCGGTAGCCCGAGGAGATGATCACGTCGTCGTCGCGGCCCTCAAAGCGCAGCCAGCCCTCCTCGTCCTGCGCGACCAGATCGCCCGTTCGCCACGGGCCGCCCGCGCGCCGATCCTCCACGCGCCACCCGCCATCCTCGCCGCGCCGCACGTGCTCGCCGAGATAGCCGAGGAAGAACGTCGGCACCGTGCGCGGGTTGGCCGTCAGCTCGTCGTCTTTGATCAGCAGCCCGATGCCGGGCAGCGCCTTGCCCATCGACCCCGGCCTGACCGCCAGCGCCAGCGGCGCCCCGGTCAGCTGGCCGGTCTCCGTCTGGCCGTAGCCGTCGCGGATGTCCAGGCCGGTCACCTCGTTCCACGCGCGCAGCACCTCCGGATTCAGCGCCTCGCCGGCCGCCACCATCGCGCACAGGTCCGCCAGCGCGTGCAGCGTCGTGCGCTTGGCCAGCACGCGATACTCCGTCGGAGCCATGCACAGCACGTTGACGCGCTCGCGTGCCAGCAGCTCGAGGCGCTGGGCTGGATCGAAGCGCTCGTCGTGCAGCAGCGCGCTCGCTCCGCACAGCCACGGCGCGATGAACACGTTGCGCGCAGACTTCGACCAGCCGCTGGCCGCCGTGCACCAGACCAGCTGGCCCGCGCGCGGGCCCAGCCAGTGCCTGGCCTGCAGGCGCTGGCCGTTCAGATAGCGCTGCGCGTGCACGACCGCCTTCGGCTCGCCCGTAGTGCCGCTGGTGAACGCGATCAGGCACGGCTCCTCCGGCGAAAGCTCGGCGGCCGGCGCGGGCTCGGCGTCGTAGAGGCGCTCGTCGGGCACGAGCGCGACGCGGCACTGCGGCTGCGCCGCCTCCAGCTCTGCGCGGTTGCGCTCGTCGGCGAGCACCAGCGATGGCCGCACGGCGTCCAGGCGCAGGCGCAGGTCCTTGGCGCGCAACTGCTCGGTGCACGGCAGCACGACCGCGCCGATGCGAAAGCACGCGAGCATCGCGAACACCCAATCCGGCCGGTTGCCGATCAGCGTCATCACGATGTCGCCGCGGCCGATCCCCAGGCGCTGCAGCGTGCCCGCCAGGCGCGCGCTGCGGTCGGCGACCTCGGCGAAGCTCCACTCGCGCCGCGCGCCGTCGCGCGCGAGCTCGACCAGCGCGACGTCCGCGGCGGGCAGCTGCTCGACCACGTCGCCGGCGAAGTTCATGCCGGTATTCTCCCTGGACAAGCCCGAAAACGACCTTGGAGCCCTAAACAGCATGGCCGTAGCCGCCTCGACGTACACAGAGATGACCGACGAGCAGAAGGCGATCACCGAGATGGTGCGCCAGTTCGCCGACGAGCAGATCCTGCCCAACGCCGAGCACTACGACCACGAGGACTCCTTCCCCGAGCCGATCGTCGAGCAGATGAAGGAGCTTGGGCTGTTCGGCGTCACGATCCCCGAGGAGTACGGCGGCATGGGGCTGGACCTGACGACGTACGCGATGATCGTCGAGGAGCTCTCGCGCGGCTGGATCTCGATCTCCGGCGTCATCAACACGCACTTCATCGGCTCCTACCTGCTGATGAAGTTCGGCACCGAGGAGCAGCGCCAGAAGTACCTGCCGCGCATGGCCACCGGCGAGATCCGCGCCGCCTTCTCGCTGTCCGAGCCCGAGCTCGGCTCCGACGTGCAGGCGATCAAGAGCTCGGCCAAGAAGACCGACGCCGGCGACTACGAGATCAACGGCCAGAAGATGTGGGTGACCAACGGCCTGCTCAGCTCGCTCGTGTTCGTGCTCGTAAAGACAGACCCCGACGCCGACCCGCGCCACAAGGGCTTCACCTGCTTCATCGCCGAAAAAGAGCCCGGCGTCGGCGAGAACACAGGCGAGTTCTCCGGCCTGACCGTGCCGCCGAAGATCAAGAAGCTCGGCTACAAGGGAGTCGAGTCCACCGAGCTGGTCTTCGACGGCTACCGCTGCCCCGCCGAGAACGTGCTCGGCGGGGAGGACGCCGGCCTCAACCGCGGCTTCTCGCAGATGATGGACGCGCTGGAGGTCGGGCGCGTCAACGTCGCCGCGCGCGGCGTCGGCATCGCCCAGCGCGCGCTGGAGCTCGGCCTGCGCTACTCGCAGGAGCGAAAGACCTTCGGCAAGCCGATCGCCGAGCACCAGGCGATCCAGTTCAAGCTCGCAGACATGGCCACGCAGGTCGACGCCGCGCGGCTGCTCACGCTGCGCGCCGCCCGCCTGAAGGACGCCGGCGAGCGTTCGGACCTGGAGGCCGGCATGGCCAAGCTGTTCGCCTCCGAGGCCGGACGCTTCTGCGTCGAAGAATGCCTGCGCATCCACGGCGGCTACGGCTACTCCAAGGAGTATGAGATCGAGCGCCTGTACCGCGATGCGCCGCTGCTGTTGATCGGCGAGGGCACGTCTGAGATTCAGCGCATGGTGATCGGGCGAAAGCTCCTGCAGCGTCATAAGATCTGATTGATGGCAGAGGACGCCAAGGCTCTGATCGAGCTCGCGACGCGCCGGTTCGTTGAAGAGGTCCCGGCGCTCGAGCCGATCAAGCTGGTCGTCGGCGTCGAGCTGCGCGGTCGCGGCGACGTGCAGCACTTCCGCATGGAGATGCCCGGCATGAAGGTCACCAAGGGCCCCGCCGCCGACGCGCGCGTGCGCGTCGACATGCGCCGCGAGTTCTTCAACGTGATGGCCCGCGAAGGCAAAGTGCCCGACTGGATCGAGGCGTTCAGCTATGGGCAGGCCAAGGCCACCGGCCCCGAGCAGTTCCTCAAGCTGATCGTCAACGTCGTCGAGCGCCAGCAGGAGCGCGAGCGCACGCGCAAGGCGCGCAGGCCGGCCTGATCCGCCGGCGCCGGCCGGGCGGCGCGCCGCTCAGTGATACGACGTGAGCTGCTGCGCGAGGAACGCCAGCGACGCGAGCAGGAACAGGCACATGACGATCAATGAGAAGTTTTCGTTCATGCCCTCCGCCTGACGTTGCGCTCGGGCGATTGCGCCCGGGCAGTCTGCCGATTGCTGCTGACATCACGATAATGCACGGAGCCCGCGAAGGGAAACGCCACAGGGCGTCAGGCGAGGACGGCGCCGCCGTCGTACAGCTTGATCACCTTGACGACGCCGTCGGGTGAGGCGTCCAGGCACAGGCGGCAGAGCACGCACTCGTCGAGGTTTTGCTCAACGATCTCCAGGGCGCCGTCGTCGCGCTGGGCGTAGATGTCGACGGGGCAGGCCTCCGTCAGCTTGTGCGCGAGCTCGGCGTCGGCCGCGGCCGCGTCGTCGACTTCGACGGCGATGAACAGCGCGTCCTTTCTCACGCTCGGCTCCTCTCCGCGATCTTCGCCTTGACGAGGTCGGGGATCTCGTCGATCCGCTGCACGACCGGGATGCCGGCCGCCTCCAGCCGGGCGATCTTCTCCGTCGCTGAGTCCTCCTTGCCCTCGACGATCGTGCCCGCGTGCCCGAAGGACATGCCCTGCATCTCCTCGTCGTCCATGAACTTGCCGGCCATGAAAGCGATGATCGGCAGGCGCGACTCGTGATCTTTGACCCACTGCGCGAGCTGCGCCTCCATGCGGCCACCGGGCTCGGTGTAGATCACGATCGCCTCGGTCTGCTCATCCGCCTCGAAGTACGGCATCAGCTCGGCGTACGTGGAGCCGATGATCGCGTCGCCGCCGATCGACACCGCGGTGGAAACCCCGAGCCCCGCGGCCGTCAGCGTGGAGGAGATCTCCGTGGTCATGCCACCAGAGCGGCTCATCACGCCGACCGCGCCGGGCTGGTAGGCGACTGCGGCGTTGCGCGCCGGCCCGCCAATCCCGCCCATCTTGGCGACGCCCGGGACGATCACGCCGAGGCAGTTTGGCCCGATGATCCTTGCGTCCTTGGCGTCGGCGAGCTCGACCATCATCGCGACGTCGCGGCGCGGAATCCGCTCGGTGACGATCACGATCGTCTTGATGCCGGCGTGCAGCGCCTCGAACACGGCGTCGCGCGTGCCCGCGGGGGGGACGGTGACGACCGAGCCGTCGGGCACGACGCCGCCGTTGTGCTCGACGACCTGCTCGACGGTGTCGAATACCGGCACGCCGTGCACCTCGCGGCCCTTGCGCCCCGGCGTCACGCCGCCGACGATCTTCGAGCCGTAGTCGAGGCACTCGCGCGTCAGGTTGACGGCCTCGCGCCCGGTGATGCCCTGGATGATGAAGGTGGTGTCCTGGTCGATCAGGATGGACATGGCTAGGCCGCCGCTCCCTGGATCTTGGCCACCGCGCGACCGGCGGCCTCCCACAGCGACACCGAGCGGTCGCAGTACTCGATCCCGTACCTGTCGAGGATCTTGAATCCCTCCTCCTCCCAGGCGCCCGGGATGCGGAAGATCGCGATCGTCTCGCCGGGGTCCTTGCCGAGCTCCAGACAGGCCTTGATCACGCCGCGCGCGACGATGTCCACGCGCGTGTTCGAGACGATCGACATCATCACGGCGATCTTCTCCACGCCGTCTTTCTGCAGGACCTGCTTGGCCAGTCCGCAAGCCTTGGCGACGGACGGGTTGCCGCCGATCTCGGAGTAGTTGGCGGGCTTGCCGCCCTGCTGGCGCACGGCGTCGGTGAGCGTCAGCGAGCCGCCGCCCGCGCCGATCACCAGGCCGATGTTGCCGTTGAAGCCGGTGTCCTTGCCTTGGATCACGCCACGGTGGTCGGCGGCGTCGATCGCCTTGACGGCCTCCTCGAAGGGGGTCGGCGTGTGGCCCTCGCGGGTGCCCTCGTCCTCGCCGATGCCGAGCGCCTTGATCAGGCCCTTCTGGCGCGGCATGCCCTCGTTCTCCATCTCCATGTGCGCGTCGAGCGCGACGAACGAGCCGTCCTTCAGCTCCGCCAGCGGGTTGATCTCCGCGAGCGTCATGTCGTTGTCGAGGAACAGCCGGGCCAGGCGGGCGAGCGCCGGCGTGGCACGCTGCAGGGCCTTGCCGGTGACGCCGGCCGCGGCGATGACCTGCTTGGCCTGGAAGTCCGAGAAGGGCTCGATCGTGGAGAAATGGCCGCGACCGACGTGGTCGGGGTGCTCCTCGGCGACCTGCTCGATGTCGATGCCGCCCATATCGCTGAACAGCATTAGCGGCTTCTTGGCGGTGCCGTCCCAGACGATGCCCGCGTAGTACTCCTGCGCGACCTCGGCCTTGGGGTCGACGAGCACGCCGCGCGGCATGTGGCCGCCGATCTCCAGCGCCAGGATGTCCTTGGTGTAGGCCTCGGCTTCCTCGGGCGTGTCGGCGAACTTGACGCCGCCCGCCTTCATCCGCCCGCCCG
>DATHJQ010000318.1:0-2587 GCA_035286505.1 Solirubrobacteraceae bacterium
AGCCGCGATCAGCGCACCCGCGACAACGATCGACAGAACCACCCCGACCGCTTCGGGCAGATGCGCCCGGACGGCGAGGGCGATGACCGAATAGGAGGACGTGGCCTCCTCCGAGGACAAGCGATGGAGCAGGCCGGGATAGCCGCCGATGCCGGCGAATCCGATCGCGGCCCACGGGACGAGGACGAACAGGAGCGCGAAACCGACGCTCGCGGCTGCCGCCCGGAGCCGGTGCGTGAGTGCGAGCCAGACTGCGACCGGCCAGAGGAACAGCTTCAACGCGATCGCCAAACCGGTGGCGGCGGCCGCAGCCGCGACCCGATCGCGCCAACGCCAGCCGGCGGCGAGCGCGAGCAGGAGCAGCGGGGCAATCGTCCCGAGGTCGATCGCGCTACGCGTGAACGGGAATACCGCCGCGAGCGCGTAGCAACGCCAGTCGCGCACGCCGAGCAGCCACAGCGCCAGTCCAACAGCCGCGAGCGAAAGGAGCGTCCAAACCAGAGTCGCAGCTCCCAAGCCGAGTGGATGCAGCGCCGCCGCGAGGAACGCCAGCAGCGGCGGATACGCGTAGGTCTGGTCCGCCTGGAACGCGTACGGCGAGTTCCCGTGGATCACGTCCGCTGCAGCGCGCAGAAACACGGCGAGATCGTGCGGCGCGCCATTGGAGTCGAGGTAGCCGTCGATCGTGCCGACGTAGTGCTTGACCGCCCACAGGCCGGCGACGATGCCCGCAGCGATACCGGCGTAGCGCAGCGCAGGCACGACCAACTTCGGCAAGCGCGCGCGCCAGGATCGAGCGGCAAGCTCGCGGCGCGGCGCAAAGACCGTGCCGGCTGCGAGCAGGACAAACGCGGGAGCGACGGGGACCGAGTAGTGCGGCTCCGATGGGAGGCCGAGTGCGCTCAACACCAGCACGGCGAGCGCAGCGACACCGGGAATCGTGAGTGTGAGAACACCTTTCGGCCGGCGAAAGAGCAGCCCGACGAGCGCGACTGCGAGCCAGAGCACGGGCGGCGGAAACCAACGCGACAACTGGTTGAATCGATGCGCGAGCGAGGGACTGCCGCCGCGATCGGGCAGGTTCGACGCCAGCTCGTTCATGCGCGCATGGAGAGCGTTGTACCTCTGCTCCGCGCCGGGATGGACGAAGACGAGATGGTGCTCCGTCGGTGACGTCCACACCGTGTAGATGCTGCCGTCGGGAGTCGTCACGCCGCCTTCATGCGCGGCAGGGATCGGCTCGCCTTCGCTCGGCTTCGGCAACGTCCCCTCGCCGATCGCCGCGTTGGCCTCTCCGGGGGCCGTGCTCGCGGCGGTGTTGCTCGCGGCAGGCGAGCGATAGACAGGCTGGGTCAGCAGGCCCCACGTCGACGACGCGACGCCGCGCGCGTAGGCGAGCGGGTGGGCCTTCACCGCCTCGATGCCCACGTCGCGCAGCCAGCGATAGTTGGTGTACCAACCCTTGCGCCGGTCGGACAGCGTGAGGAGGTCGACCTCCATCCGCGAGCTCGCCTTGCTGAAGAAGTCGTGCAGCGTGATCCGGTAGGCGCGGTAGGGCTGCTTGGGCAACAGGTCGTGCTGCACCGCCTGGGCCAGGTCGCGCGACGCCGGCCCGTTCGAAGCGGCAACGAGCTTGTCCGTGACGAACACCCGGTAGAACGGCACGGTGGCGTTCGCGCCGCGGGCCAGCGTGTAGTCGTGATAGCGGAGCCCGTTGTGGACAACCCAGCCGCCCACGAGCGCGAGCGCCGGAACGACGAATGCCAGCGCGTACTGCGCGCGCACTCGTGCGGGAACGCGCAACGCGAGCGGCAGAAGCACCAACAGGAACAACACCTGATTCCCGGGTCGAATCAGGACGAGTGTCCCCATGCCGGCGCCGACGAACGCAAACCCGCGGGTGCTCGGCGCGAGCAGCACACGCGTGAGCACCAGCACCCAGCCGGCGAACGCGGCAGCGAAGACGGGGTCCGACGAGAGCTCGTGAAAGAGGATCCCGTAACCCGGATACAGGAGGAGCACGAGCGCGGTCGCGACGGCCGCGGCTCCGCTGGAGCGCCGCGCAGTGAGAAACCACGCCACGATCGAGCCCGCGTAGAGCACGGACATCACGGGCTCGGCGAAAGCGCCCCCGGCGAACTGGAGCAGCCCACCTGCGACGAGCGAAGCAAGCGGCGTTCGCCCGAGGACGTAGCCGAGGTCAATGGGGTGGGCCTGGAAGAGCTGCACGTAATCGCCGAGATACGTGCCGAGGTCGCGGCCCGACGCCAGCGGGATCACCAGCGCTTGCAGCCACCAGACAGCGAGCGAAACGAGGAACACCACGCCAACCGCGCGACGGGTCTCGGCCGACGCCGCCGCGCGCTCGCCGAGTCGCCGGACCTGCTGCCGTGCAGCCACGCGTGCGAAGGCTAGCGGCGCCGTCATACTGACCTCCGTGCTGAGAGCAGAGGCGGCCTGGCTCGCAGCTCAGCTGCACCGACTTCCCGACCACGACCTGTCTCCCTTGCTGAGCGTCGGCTCGGGGGGCGCCGAGCTTCGAACAACCCAACCGTGGATTCAGGGCGTGGTGTACGACCCGCTCGCC
>DATHJQ010000319.1:0-10779 GCA_035286505.1 Solirubrobacteraceae bacterium
GGCGAACACGGCGCTGACGGTGAGGAAGGAGAAGTAGGAGAAGTGCTCGTGGTAGATCGTGTCCCACTGGTTGTCCTGCACCAGGCGCATCAGGTGCGGGAACTCCATCGTGATCACGCCGCCCGGCTTGAGCAGCACACGCATTCCGGCGACGAAGTCGTTGAGGTCGGGCACGTGCGCGAGCACGTTGTTGCCCAGCAGCAGGTCGGCCGAGGACTGCGGCGCGAGCTCGGCGGCGACCCTCTCGCCGAAGAACTCCACTACCGTCGCGATGCCTTTCTCGACGGCGACCTCGGCGACGTTGGCGGCGGGCTCGACGCCGAGCACGGAGATCTCGCGCTCTGCGAAGAACTGCAGCAGGTAGCCGTCGTTGGAGGCGATCTCCACGACCTGGCTGTCGCCGTCCAGGGACAGGCGCTCGATCATCTGCTCGGCGTAGCGGCGGCTGTGCTCCAGCCAGCTGGAGGAGTAGGAGGAGAAGTAGGCGTAGTCGGAGAAGATCCGCTCGGGCGTCTCGAACTGCTCGAGCTGGACGAGGAAGCACTTGGCGCAGACGAGCGCGCGCAGCGGGTAGAAGGGCTCCATCGCGTTGACGCGCTCGGCGGGCAGGTAGTCGTTGGCCAGCGGCGACATGCCGAGGTCGGCGAAGACCTCGCGCAGCGGCGCGCCGCAGAAGCGGCAGACGGTCTCGCTCATGCCGAGCCGGCGGCGTAGGAGAACGCCTCGATCTGCCCGAGCGTGAAGGCGCGCATGTCGGCGCCGCCGCGCAACGCCTGGTACCAGTCGACGATGCTTCGCAGCGCCATGTCGAGCTCGACCGGAGGACGCCAGCCGAGCCGGCCCTTGGCTCGCGAGGAGTCCAGCTTGAGATAGCGGGCCTCGTGCGGATGAGGCCCCTCGTCGAGCACCCAGCGCAGCTCGTCGGGCCACAGCTCGGCCATCCGCTCGACGATCCAGCCGACCGGACGCGCGTCCTCGTCGGCCGGGCCGAAGTTCCAGCCGGTCGCGTGCTCGGGCGACTTGCACAGCGCCTGCGCGAGCACGAGGTAGCCGCTCAGCGGGTTGAGCACGTGCTGCCACGGCCTGATCGAGTTGGGATTGCGCACACGCACCGGCTCGCCGGCGAGCGCCGCGCGCATGATGTCGGGGACGAGCCGGTCTTCGCCCCAGTCGCCACCCCCGATCACGTTGCCGGCGCGGGCCGAGGCGACGCGCGGACCGCCTGGATCGGAGAAGTAGGAGCGGCGGTAGGCGCTGGTGACGAGCTCGGCGCAGCCCTTCGAGCTCGCGTACGGGTCGTGGCCGCCGATCGGCTCGTCCTCGCGATAGCCCCACTCCCACTCGCGGTTCTCATAGCACTTGTCGGTGGTCACGACGACGACCGCGCGGACGCGGTCGGGATGGCGCCGCACCGCGTCGAGCAGGTTGACCGTGCCCATCACGTTCGTCGCGTAGGTGTCGCGCGGCTGCTCGAACGCGCGGCGGACGAGCGCCTGCGCCGCCATGTGCAGGACGACATCGGGCTCGCTCGCGGCCACGGCGGCGGCGATCGCGTCGGGCTCGCAGACGTCGCCGTCAAGGCTCTCCATCTCCTCGCCGACCCGCGCCAGCTGGTACATCGACGGATCCGTCGGCGAGTTGGCGGAGAAGCCCGTCACGCGCGCGCCGAGCGATTGCAGCCACAGGGCCAGCCACGCGCCCTTGAAGCCCGAGTGCCCGGTGATCAGGACGCGCCGTCCGCGCCAGAAGGCCGGATCGACGTCGGTCGCCGGCGCCAAGCTCGAGGTCGTCATCGTCGCGTCACGCCCACGTTCGCCAGGGCGCGCCCGAGCTCCACAGCTCCTCCAGGTGATGGCGGTCGCGCAGCGTGTCCATCGCCTGCCAGAAGCCTTCGTGGCGGTAGCAGGCGAGCTGGCCGTCGCGCGCGAGCGAGCGCATCGGCTCCTGCTCCCACACGCTGTCCGCGCCGTCGATGTAGCGCCCGACGTCCGGCGAGAGCACGAAGAAGCCGCCGTTGGTCCAGCCGCCGTCGCCGCGCGGCTTCTCCTCGAACTTGCGCACGCGCGCGCCGTCGACGTCCAGCGCGCCGAAGCGCCCGGGCGGCTGCACGGCGGTCACCGTGGCGCTCGCGCCGTGCTGGCGATGGAAGTCGACGAGCGCCGAGATGTCGATGTCGGCGAGGCCGTCGCCGTAGGTGAAGCAGAAGTCCTCGTCGCCGACATAAGGCAGCACGCGCTGCAGGCGCCCGCCGGTCATGGTCTGCTCGCCGGTGTCCACCAGCGTCACGCGCCACGGCTCGGTCTCGGAGCGATGGACCTCCATCTCACCGGTGGCCAGGTCGAACGTGACGTCGCACGTGTGCAGGTAGTAGTTGGCGAAGTACTCCTTGATCAGATAGCCCTTGTAGCCGAGACAGATGACGAACTCGTCGATCCCGTGCGCGGAGTAGATCTTCATGATGTGCCACAGCATCGGCTTGCCGCCGATCTCGACCATCGGCTTGGGACGCAGGGCCGTCTCCTCGCTGAGTCGCGAGCCGAAGCCACCCGCCAGGATCACGGCCTTCACGGCGACGCAGGTTATTCGACCGGCCTCCCGCGGCGCACTACTGGGACAAACGGCCGGGCGCTCAGCGAGCGATGGCGTGCGAGCTCGCGAGAACTTCGCCCGACGCACCGAGCGCCTGCACGGCGAACACCGGCGCGGCGCTCGGCACGGGGATGGCCGTCTCGAAGCCGGCCGAGGGCGTCGTTGCGAGCGTTTCGAGCGTCGCCGGCGTGGCGCCGCCGAGAACCCTCCAGGCGCTGACGCCCGTCGCTCCGTTCCAGCTCGCGTAGACGGTCGTCGTGGTCGCACCCGTGACCTTCAGCGCAATCGCCGGCGGCGCCGCCGGCGTGGCGTTCCATGCAGCGCGAAACGCGCGATAGACCTGCGTCGGCGCCGGCAGGTGCGCGTCGAAGACCGTCTGCCCGGCGGCGCTGAACTCGGTGAAGTACGGCGCTTCGCCCCAGCCGACGAACGAGTCGCCGTTGCCCAGCGCCTGTGCGTTGCCCTGGCTGCCCGACAGCAGTGGCGGCGCGCGCACGTAGCGCCCCAGCAACCTGACAGTGCGGTGCTTGAAGTCGATCCGCTCGTGGATCGCGCGCGAGTAGGCATGTGCTTTCGGCGTCGCGCCGTTGTCGAAGATCGTGATCGTGTGGTCGAGCTGCCAGCGCGCGTCGTGCTGATAGGCCGTGCCCGTGCCCGGCCCCATGCGGAAGCTCGACTTGCGGCCGCCGATCCGCCAGAGGATCGAGCCGCTGCTGCGGTTGATCTCATACGCAGCCCACGTGTTGCGCGAGGAGATCAAGAAGTCGCCGTCGCCCCACGGGTCCGGCGCGATCGAGTTGAGATGGAAGAAGTCCCACGGCCGGTTGGCGTCGCGCGGCGATTTGGCGTAGGAGTCGCCTACGGCCACGTGGCCGTAGGCGTGCCACTCGAACATCACGAGGCCGGTCTTCACGTCGACCTGCTGCACGACCGCGTCCTGCAGCGCGCCGTCGTGCGAGCCGCCTACCGAGGACAGGTCGGCGCGCACGAGCGTGTAGGCCGACAGGTAGGCCGATCCCTGCGGCGTCAGCTGCAGCTCGTGCAGGTCGGCGAAGTAGCCGTTGCCGGCCTGCACCGACGCCACAGGTCGGTAGTCCGATCCCAGAATCAAATCGCTGCCGAAGCCCACGCCGAGGTCGATGTGTCCCTGCCAGTACGTCAGCACCGGCTTGCCTTCATAGCTCGAGACCTGCAGGTTGGTGACCGCGTTGCCCTTCGCCGCGGGCCGAAACCAGACCAGCCGGCCGGCGCCGTCGATGATCATCGCGCCGTTCTGCCCGCGCCCGCCGTCGGCCGTCAGGAAGATGTCGCCGCCGGCCGCCGCCGGCGAGCTCGCCGTGATCCTGACCGTCGGCGGCTGCAGCGTCGGCTGCGAGACGAAGCTCTGGTTCGCGCCCGGCTTGGCGGACGGCAGCGTGCGCCCGGCCGGCAGCGGGTAGCTGACCAGCCGCGCGATCGTGAAGCTCGTGCCGACGCGCGCGGCGTGGCCGCGCGGGCCGACCGACGCCGACACTGTGACGCGCTCGCCCTGGCTGAAGCCGCGCGCGGGCACGAAGCTGGCGCCGCTAGCGCTGGCATAGGAGCGCAGCTTGCCGCCGTGCGAGCCACTGCGCGAGCCCTCCACCGAGACGTCGGCGATCTGCCCGGCGGGCGCGCCGAGGAAGCTGATCTGCGTGTCCGGCGAGGCGTCCGGCGTGCCGTTCAGCGGCGACAGCGTCACCGCCTGCGCGCCGGCGGCCAGCGCGCCGAGCGCCGCCGTGACGACGGCCGCGGCCAGCGCGCCGCTGCTGCACCTGCCGATCCGCTGATTGCGCTGCACTGGTCTCCTCACCGTCGCGGCGACTTGCCGACGCCTGCGTGCTGTGCCGCGGCGCCCCGGTAGCGTCGCGAAGCCGGCGGCGGATAAGAATGCCTGGCGCGCGCAGTCCGTGCGCCGGCCACGGCAAGCGGACCTTGCGCGGCGCCTGCGGCGGGGCGCGGCGGCTGCGCCTTGCTCAGCGCTCGTGCACGGCCACGACGTTCGACGATCCGCCGGCGAACGGGAAGTCCGACTCCGCTTCCGAGCGCGCGCGGAACCGGTAGTTGGCCGGGCCGGCGAACTTGAAGCGATAGGAAGCGTGGTAGCGCCCGTGCGCATCGGTGCGCACGACCTTGAACTCGATCCACGGGCTGCCCGGCGAGCGTGCCTCGAGCACGAGCTGCTTGCCCCCGCGCGGGATCGGGCTCCCGCGCAAGAGCCCGTGAAAGACGATCTTGCGCCCGACGCTCGTCTCGTGCGGCGACACGCGCAACGCGATGCTCGCCGGCACCTTCAGCGTGAGCGTGTGTGCGACCGCGGGTTTTACGTCTCCGACGTGTGCGCGGTAGGCGAAGGTGAGCGACTGCGATCTTCTGGCGCCGTCGATGCGCATGGCGAAGGTCCCGTCCGGGCCGGTTTTCAGACTCCTGAGCTGCACCGTGCGCGCACCTGCGTATGACGGCGTCAGGCTCAGATCGATCAACGCGCCGCCTATCGGCACGGCCGCCGGTCCCAGCAGTCGACCGGCGATCACCGGCTTGCCGCCGAAGCGCGACGTAAGCGTCGTCCTCTTCCCGCCGTTCCTCCAATGCAGCCACATCGTCGCCTGCGTCGACGCGTTCACGCCGTTGGCCGCACCGGGCGGAGGCGGATTGGCAATCGTCACGCTCCTGTCCAGCACCGGCGCCGCGTTGCCCGCCGCGTCGATCACGCTCACCACCAGATGGTGCGCGCCGTTGGTCACCTTGGTCGTGTCGAACGGAACGTCCACGCTCACCGACTGCCCGCACGGCTGCACGTACAGAAACGCCGCCAGCCCATCCGTCGTCTGCCCGGCGTCCTTGCAGCGCCCGCCGTTGGAGTCCAGCACCGTGCGCTTCACCACCTGCCCGTCCACGCTGAACAGCGCCTCGTATACCCCCGACCCGGAATCCGTCGCATCGAACGCCAGGTCGCTCTGCCCCTGCACGACCGGCGCGCTCGCAAGTTCGCCGCTCGCGTTGCTCGCATGCGGGTCTTCGTTCTCTTCGAGGGTTAGGTCTGCGGCGAAAACGTAGATCGCCGCGGCGTAGCCATTTGCGTCGCCGGCGCCGGCCGGACATTCCTTGCCCGACGCGCCGCCACATGATGCATTCGCGTAGAGGGTCGAGCCGAGGTTGGGACCCGGAACATCTAGGCGATTGGCCATCGACAAGGGGTTGGCAAGTTCTCCCTTTTCGACGCAGTACTGAGTGAATATGCATTCCTCGAATGCGCTTTTTATTTCCGGCCCCGCGAGCCAGAACTGGTACGTCGCATTGACAACTTGACCGCCGTCCGTGTCGCCAGCACGCCAAAGCGTGGCACCCGCAAGCTTCTCCTTAGTTGGAGCAGCGAACATCCACGTTGCGCGGTCCACATTTGCGCCATGAATCGTTTGAGCGCCGAGCGCCGCCACAAGCGCCCCACCGCCCGAGCACGTATTCACCGCATAGTCGTCAAACGCCCCGCCCGCGGCCACAGACCCGCTCCACCCATCCGTCGGTGCGGTTTCTCCGCTGGGCGTGCGACAGGAGTAAACGTGGTAGCGACCGGCGTGCGCGACCGCAGCGCTCGTCGCCAGCGCCAGGCTCGCCGCAACAGTGGCCGCCTTGAAGGTCCGTCTTGCCATCCCACCCATATGTCGACGTGGATGGCGTCCTGCCACCCCCGGCAATTGTGTCATCTGCGCACGCAATGCCGACAGCTGTGGGGACCGGCGCCTGCAACGCTGGTGCAGGAGCTGGCGAACGTGTCTCCCACTGCCGGCCTGCGGCGACCGAGCGACGCTTCGGCGATTGCCGCCTGGGGCCTACGCGGCGAACGCAATCGGCAGCTCGGCCAGACCGTAGATGCCCGAGACGCCCTCGAACACCGGCTCGCCGTCCAGGCGCAGTTCGTGCATGTGCTCGGCCAGGAAGGCCAGCCCCTCCTGCAGCTCCACGCGTGCCAGGTTCGCGCCCAGGCAGTAGTGCACGCCCGCGCCGAACGTCAGCGGCCTCGCCTTTCCGCGGCCGGCCGTGATGTCGAAGCTCTCTGCGCCGCTGGGCCCCGCGTCGTCGTCGTCCAAGTCGCGGTTGCCCGTGAACGCGCACATCATCACCACCGTGTCCTCCGGAAACGTCACGTCGCGGTACTCCACGTCCTCGATCAATATGCGCGCCGTGAACGGCGTGATCGGCTCGTAGCGCAGCGCCTCCTCCACCGCGTTCTCGGCCAGCGACCGGTCCTGCGCCAGAAGCTCCCACTGGTCGGCGTGTTCGGCAAGCAGGCGCACGGCGTGAGCCAGCTGGCTCTGGCTGGTGTCCACGCCGCCCACCAGCACGTTGAACACCAGGTTGATGCACTCCACGTCGCTCAGCCGCTCGCCCTGCTCTTCCGCCGCGATCAGCTTGGAGATCAGGTCGTCGGCCGGGTCCTTGCGCCGCGCCCGCACCAGCTGCTGCGCGTAGTCGTAGAACTCCTGCACCGCCTGCGCGATCGGCTCGACTTCGCTCGCCATCGCCACCGCGTCGAACTGCCGCTGGATCATGTTCGACCAGTGGTGCAGGCGCGGCGCGTCCTGCAGCGGCGCGCCCATCACCGTCGCGATCGCCAGCGACGGATAGGGCTTGGCGAACGCCTCCACGAACTCGCAGCGCACCAAGCCCTCCTCCTCCGCGCCCGGCACTGCGTCGGCGCCGGCGGCGCCCCATCCGGCGTCCGCTCCCGGCGCCCGCGCCGACGCAGCTATCGCCTGCGCCAGCAGGTCGCCGAGGAACTCGCGCATGATCGGGCGGTAGCGCTCCACCGCGCGCGGCGACAGCGCCGGGTTGACCAGGCTGCGCAGGCGCGTGTGGTCGGCGCCGTTGACGTGCAGGATGTTCCGCCGCATCTGCTCGTACAGCGGCCCCTCCGTCACGCCGAAGATCTCCGCGATCTTCATGCCGGGAAAGATCGCCGAGCGCGTGCGCAGGAAGAACTCGCCCGCCTCGCGGTCCAGCGTCATGTAGCCGAACGGCGCCTGCGCCAGCCAGCCCCGCGCGCGCACGTCCGCCATCTCCGCGTGGAAGCGCTCGCCGCGCATCTGCGCGTCGGTGTGATCGAACCAAGGCAGCTCCAGCTCGCTCACAAGCGTCATCGCACCGGCCATCCTCTCAGCTCGATCCCCGCGCCGGGCGCCGCTCGTCGTCGGCCACGCCGGCGTGCGGCGGTCGCGCCAGCTTCTTGCCGGGGTTCAGCAGGCCCTTCGGATCGAACGCGCGCTTGATCTGCTCGTGCAGCGCCACCGCGCGCGCATCCCACTGCGACGCCAGCAGCCCGCGCTTGAGCCAGCCCACGCCGTGCTCCGCCGCAATCGAGCCTCCCAGCTCGCCCACCAGCGCGAACAGCTCCTCGCCCAGCGCCCGCGCGCGGTCGAGCTCCGCGTCGTCCGCCGGGTCCACCAGCACCGTCGCGTGCACGTTGCCGTCGCCGCCGTGCCCAAAGGCGCACGAGCTCAGCCCGCGGCGCGCCGCCAGCTCCTCAAAGCGCTCCAACCCCTCCTGCAGGCGCTCCACCGGAAACGACACGTCCTCAGAGACCTTCGCCCCGCGCACGCCCGACAGCACGCCGTTGAAGCCGTCGCGCCAGCGCCACAGCGCGGCCGCGTCCCGCGGGCGGTCGATCGCCAACGCGCCGTCACCCAGCAGCTCGCGCAGCTCATCCGCCTGCGCGCGCGCCTGCTCGTGCGTGCCGTCCACCTCGATCAACAGCGCAAATCCCGCGCCGTGCGGCGCCTCGCCCGGGTAGCCGCCGGCCACATGCGCCAGCGCCGCGCCGTCCGCGAAGTCCATCGCCGCAGCCTCGATGCCCGCCGCGAGCACGCTCAGCATCGCCGCGCAGCCCTGCGCCCGCGTACGCACGAACACCACCTGCGCGATCTGCGCCTCGCGCGCCGGCAGCAGCCGCAGGCGCACCGCCGTGATCACGCCGAGCGTGCCCTCCGAGCCGATCAGCAGGTCCTTCAGGTCATAGCCCGCCACGTCCTTGCGCGCCCAGCCGCCCAGCTGCACCAGCTCGCCCGGCGCCAGCACCGCCTCCAGCCCCGCCACCCACGCGCCCGTCGCGCCGTACTTCAGTGCATGCGCGCCGCCCGCGTTCGTCGCCACGTTGCCGCCGATCTGCGACTGCTCCGACGCGCCCGGGTCCGGGCCGAAGAACAGCCCGCTCTCGCGCGCCAGGCGCTGCACGTCGTGCGTGCTCACGCCGGCCTCCGGCAGCATCCGCCACAGCGCCGGCTCCAGCTCGCGCACCGCGCGCAGACGCTCCAGCGACAGCACCACGCCGCCCTGCGTCGGCACCGCGCCACCCATCAGGCCCGTGCCGCCGCCGCGCGGCACGAGCGGCACGTCGTGCGCGTAGCACCAGCGCACCACCTCCGCCACCTCCTGGGCGCTGCCCGGCAGCGCCACCGCGTCGGCATGGCCGCGCAGGCCGCGCCGGTTCGACGCGTCGCTGTTGTACGGCGACTGCGCCGGGGCAGCCAGCACGTGCTCTGCGCCTATCAGTTTCGCCAGCTCACCGAGCATCGCTGCGGTCGAGGCTAACGCGACGGGTAGCATTCAGTGCACATGGCAGTAAGCGCAAAGCCCCCTGAGCGGGCGGACGAGCAGGCCGGAGAGGAGGGCGCCAAGAGCTTTCACACGCTCTCCGGCGAGCCCGTGCGTGAGCTGTACACGCCCGAGGACCTGCCCGCGGGCGTCGGTGGCGCGCGGGATCCGATCGGCCGCCCCGGCGCCTACCCGTTCACGCGCGGCATCTACGAGTCGATGTACCGCGGGCGGCTGTGGACGATGCGCCAGTTCGCCGGCTTCGGCACGAGCGAGGAGACCAACGAGCGCTTCCACTATCTGCTCGACCACGGGCAGACCGGCCTGTCGACCGCCTTTGACATGCCCTCGCTGATGGGCCACGACTCCGACCACGCTCGCTCGCTCGGCGAGGTTGGCCGCGAGGGCGTCGCCGTGGACACGCTGGACGACATGCAGACGCTGTTCGGCGGCATCGACCTCGGCGAGGTGTCCGTGTCGATGACCATCAACGCGCCCGCCGCGATCATGCTCGCCTTCTACGTCGCCGCCGCCGAGGCCGGCACCAGCGCCGCCGGGCCGGTCGCGCCCGAGCGCCTTTCCGGCACGATCCAGGCGGACATCCTCAAGGAGTACATCGCGCAGAAGGAGTGGTGCTTTCCGATCGACCCGGCGATGCGCCTGTGCGGCGACATGATCGAGTGGTGCACGCGGCGCATGCCCCGCTGGCACCCCATCTCGATCTCCGGCTATCACATCCGCGAGGCCGGCTCGACCGCCCAGCAGGAGCTCGCCTTCACGCTCAAGGACGGCCTGACCTACGTCGAGCAGGCCGTGCAACGGGGGCTCGACGTAGACGACTTCGCGCCGCGCCTGTCGTTCTTCTTCAACGCGCAGATCGACTTCTTCGAGGAGATCGCCAAGTACCGGGCCGCGCGGCGCATCTGGGCGCGCGAGCTCAAAGAGTCCTTCGGCGCCAAGAGCCCGCGCTCCTGGCAGATGCGCTTCCACACGCAGACGGCCGGCGTCTCGCTGACGGCGCAGCAGCCGCTGAACAACATCATCCGCACGACCGTCGAGGCGCTCGCGGGCGTGCTCGGCGGCACGCAGTCGCTGCACACCAACTCCTACGACGAGGCGCTGGCGCTGCCCACCGAGGAGGCCGTCACGATCGCCCTGCGCACGCAGCAGGTCATCGCGCACGAGACCGGCGTGGCCAGCACCGTCGACCCGCTCGGCGGCTCCTATTTCGTCGAGGCGTTGACCGACGAGATGGAGCGCGCAACGTACGAATATTTTAATAAGATCGATGAGTTGGGCGGGATGGTGGAAGCGGTCAAGCGCAACTACCCCCAGCGCGAGATCGCCGACGCCGCCTTTACGCTGCAGCAGGAGATCGACTCGGGCGAGCGCGTCGTCGTCGGCGTCAACCGCTACACCGCCGAGGACGAACAGCCGATCCCCACGCTGCGCATCGACCCCGCGCTGGAGCGCAAGCAGATCGGCCGGCTGCAGGCCGCCCGCGCCAAGCGCGACGGCGCAGCCGTGGAGGCCGCGCTCGCAGCCCTGCGCGCGGACGCCGCGCACGAGCAGCGCAACCTGATG
>DATHJQ010000320.1:0-9410 GCA_035286505.1 Solirubrobacteraceae bacterium
CGCCGCAGTTCGATCGCGTGCTTGCGCCCGAGCGCCACGCGCCACGGCTGCGTCGCGAGATCCCGGGCGTGCAGGCGTGCGTGCTGGCGAACTGCGGTCACGTGCCGATGTGGGACGACACGCCGTTGGTCATCCGCACGATCGTCGAGTTCGTCGACGCGAACACCTCCGCCGGCGCGACCTCCGTAGACGCCGCCGCCGACTCCTCCGAGCCGGCCGCTGCGGCGACGCAAACGGCCTAGCAATTCGCGGTCATCGGTAGTACACTTGCGCCTGCAGCGAGCCGGGTACGTGTAAAGCGAACCGACGGAGGGGAAGCATGATGCCCGCAAAGACGGCGCTCCCAAAGGCGCCACGCGAAGCAGGCACGCCGATGAGCCCGGCGAATGAGGCGCTGCTGTTCGCGCGCCACATTGAGGGCGACCTGGCTGCACGCGAAGCGCTCGTGCGTCGGTTCATGCCACTCGCTCGCAGCCTCGCGCGTCGATATGACCGCTCGTCGGAGCCGTTTGAGGACCTGCTTCAGGTGGCTTCGCTTGGGCTGCTGAAGGCGCTGGACCGCTTCGACCCGGCGCTCGGGCATCCATTCGCCTCGTTTGCCGTGCCGACGATCCTCGGCGAGATGCGCAGGCACTTCCGCGACGCCGGCTGGTCGGTTCACGTACCGCGCGGCTCGCAGGAACGCGCGCTGAAGGTGCGCGACGCGCAGGAACGGCTGGCCAACGCACAGGGCCGCGCGCCGACGGTCAACGAGCTGGCGCAGTATCTGGAGCTGAGCGCGGAGGAAGTGATCGACGCGCTGCAGGCGATCCAGGCCTACGAGTCGTTGTCGCTGGACGCTCCGCGCCCGGGCGCCACCGACGAAGCGACGTCCTACGGCGACGCGATGGGCGCGGAGGACGCGCGCTACGAGTTGGTGGAGCTCGATGCGACGGTCAGCGCGGTGCTCGGCCGGATTCCGGCGCGCGAGCGCGAGATCCTGCGGATGCGCTTCGTGGAGGATCTGACGCAGACGGAGATCGCCGATCGCGTCGGCATCTCACAGATGCAGGTCTCGCGCCTGCTGCGCAGGTCGCTGGACCAGCTGCGCGCGTTGACGGCCACGACGAGCTAGCGCGGCTGAGGAAGTCGTCGCAGCTGCCGTCGTCTACCGGCCGAATGGGAACACGCGGCAGCATCCCGAGATGATCGCGGCGCGCTGATGGGCGAGTCGCCGAATGTCTGCCTGACGCTGTCCAATCAGCCCGACAACGTGCTGGTCGTGCGCGAGACGCTGAGCGGCATGGCCGAAACGGTCGGCGTGGACGGCGTCGACCTCAACGACATTCGCACGGCGGTCACGGAGGCGTGCAACAACGTGGTGCTGCACGCCTACGAGGGCGGCGAAGGCCCGCTGCATGTCGAGGTCTACCTGAGCGCCGACACGGTGGAAGTCGTCGTGCGCGATCACGGAACGGGGATCATGCCGCACATCCGCTCGGACGAGGAGGAGGCGCTGGGCATCGGTCTGTCGATCATCCAGGCGCTGGCGCCGAGGGTGGAGTTCAAGGATGTCGACGGCGGCGGCACCGAGGTGCGCATGGAGTTCACCACGCCGACCGCGCATCCGCTGGCCTCGCTCGTGCGCAACGGCTTCCGGCCTCCGGACGTGGCTGGAGCGGAGCTGGCGACGACGACCGGGCTGGCGGTCGGCCCGGACGCACTGGCGCGCAAGGTGCTGCCCAGGGTGCTGTGCGTGCTCGCCGCTCGTGCGCACTTCACGACCGATCGCATATCCGACGCCGAACTGGTCGCCGACGCGCTCGTCTCCGAGGCGTTTGCGCCGAGCGCGGGCGACCATCTGAACGTGTCGGTCACGGTCGAGCCGCGCAGCCTGGCGATGCGGGTCGGACCGCTTGAGAGCGGCAGCGCCGAGCGCGTGATCGCGAGCTCGCTCGGCGACGGCGTGGGCCCGGTCATCGAGAAGCTGACCGATGATCGCCGCGTCGCCGCGGATGGACCTTCGGAGATGCTCGAGCTGCGGCTGTTCGATCAGCGCTGAGGGTGCGGGCAAAAAAATAGGCGGTGACCGCCGGGGGTAGCGGTCACCGCCTGAGGGAGGACAACTCCAGACGCTCATTTGCCCCCAACCTCCGGGCCTAAACATTTTTTTTATGACGAAGATGGGTTCGCGTGCCTGCCCAGCCGAGGCTTGTGATCATCGGCCCGTGGGCCCCTGGGCACGCCGTTGGACAGGCTCCTCGGCATCAATGCCGAGCGGCGCAGCTGGGGCACGTCGCCACGCCGCGCACCGCCGCCTCGGCGTGATGAGCTGGGCGCTGCCCGCAGTCGCGCCGGCGTGCGCGACCTCGTGGCGACCCTCGGCGAACTCCTCGATGATCTTCGCGCAGAACGCAGGCAGGTCGTCGGGCTTGCGGCTGGACACGAGCCCCTTGTCGACCACCACCTCCTCGTCAACCCAGTTACCGCCCGCGTTGCGGATGTCGGTCTGCAGCGACGGCCACGAGGTGATCGTGCGATCGCGCACGAGATCGGCCTCGACGAGCGTCCACGGTCCGTGGCATATCACGCCGACGGGCTTGCCTTCGCCGAAGGCCTTCTGCAGGAACGCCAGCGCACGCGGCTCGGTTCGCAGCTGGTCGGGGTTGGCCACGCCGCCGGGAAGCACTATGCCGTCGTAGTCGCCAGGGTCGGCCTGGTCGAGCGTCTTGTCGACCGCGAAGGTCGAGGACTTGTCGAGGTGCTCGAACGCCTGCACCTCGCCGCTGTCAGGGGCGATCAGCTCCGGCGTCGCGCCGGCCTGCTCGACGGCTTGCCACGGCTCAGTCAGCTCGATCTTCTCGACGCCCTCTTGGGCCACGAGGAAGGCGACTCTCTTGCCACTCAGGTCCTCTGCCATCGGATGGCCTCCAGTTTGTAGTGGTTGCTGTCAAGCAGTCGCTACCCGCCGGGAAGTGAGGAAAACACCTGGAAACACCCGTCCACACGGGGGCCGCAGGGTTCAGTGCGTGGCCGAAGGTTGCCGAACGTCGGATTGAGTGCACGCGATCGGGGTACACCAGCGGCAGACCGCCCGCGGCATTCGCCATGGGCGGCGACGAAGGGAAGGACTATGGCTGCGCTGATAGCGCTGGTGCTGATCTTGGCGATCTTCGGGGGCCTCGGCTTTGCCGTGCACCTGCTGTGGATCGTGTTGGTGATCGCGGTCCTGCTGTGGCTGATCGGCTTCTTCGTGGGCAGCATGCCCGACGGCGGCCGGCGACGCTGGTACGGGCGCTAGCGGGCGCAGCGAGCGAGCCGTTTGAGCGATGATCGGTCAGAAGCTGCAAGCGCGATCTCCCGAGGGAGCTGTCAAGGTGGCCCTCGTGCAGGATTCGTTCCGTCACGAGGCGCTGTTCTACAACGGCGCCGACGGGTTCGTGCGGGGCACGCTGCCGTTCGTGCGCGAGGGGCTGGATGCCGGCGAACCGGTGCTGGTGGCAGTCAGAGACGAGCGCGCGGCGCCGCTTCAGCGCGCGCTCGCAGACGACGCGTCGCGCGTGCGCTTCGTCGACATGCGCGCGCTGGGGCGCAATCCAGGACGCGTGATCCCGGCCTGGCGCGAGTTCGTCGTCGAGCACGCCGAGCAGGAACGCCCGGTGCGCGGCATCGGCGAACCGGTCTGGCCCGAACGCAGCGACGCCGAGCTCGACGAGTGCGAGCGCCACGAGTCGCTGCTGAACCTCGCGTTCGCCTACGGGCCGGCCTGGAGCCTTCTGTGTCCATATGACCTCGACGAGCTGACGCCGCGGCAGATCAAGGCGGCCCGGCTCACGCATCCGGCGCTGATGCACGAAGGCGTCAGCCGCCGCAGCGACGCCTACCTTCCGCTGCACCGCGCGCCGAGCGCCTTCACCGGTGCGCTGTCCGAGCCTCCGCAGCACCGCGACGAGCTCGCGTTCACGTTCAGGGGGCTGGGCGCGGTGCGCGGCCTCGTGTCGGCGCACGCGTGCGACGCGGGACTGGCCGAGGACGCGCGCGAAGACCTGGTGCTCGCGGTCAACGAGCTGGCGACCAACAGCGTGCAGTACGGCGGCGGCGGTGGCACGCTGCGAATGTGGACCGAGCCGGACTCGCTGGTCTGCGACGTGCGCGACCGCGGCTACATCGACGACCCGCTCGCCGGGCGCATCGCTCCGCCGCTCGACCAGCACGGCGGACGCGGCCTGTGGCTGGTCAACCACCTGTGCGATCTCGTGCAGATCCGCTCCACGCCCAACGGCACCATCGTGCGCGTGCACGCGCGGCTGGGCTAGGTGACCTGCCAGCTAGGCCGCAGCGTCGGTCTTCCGAGCGACGACGCCAGCTAACGCTTCTTGGCGTCGACCGCGCGCTGAAGCTGCGGCTTGTCCATGCTCGAGCGACCGTGCACCCCGAGCTGGCGCGCCTCCTGGTAGAGCTGGTCGCGCGTTCGTCCGCGCGGGCCGGCTTTGCCCGAGCGCAGCCCGCCGCGCCGGCCGGATGAGATGTCGCGTGTGGACGTGCGCGAGCGCTGCTTGGATTCGCCGCTGCGCGCGCGCTCCTTGTTGACGGTCCATGCGGCGATCTCCTCGGCGCGCTTCTCGCTGGCGCCCTGCTCGCGCTCGCTCTCGCGGATGTGCTCGTACTGTCGTGCCCGCTTGCTTCCCTCTTTGACGCCACGCGGCGGCATTCGGACGCACCTCCTCGTTGGCCGGCGTTCTGGTCGAATCGCTACCCGCGCCCGAGCGCGCCAAACCGCGACGCGATCGCGACGGTCGGGCTCGGCCGGGCCAGTGCGACGGCTCCGCCGGCGGCGTTGTGCCCGGCGCGCCGAAGCTGTCCGACGCACGGTGGCGGGAAAATGACGTGCGATACGATCTCCGCGTGACCGCTCAGGATCACCTGCGCGTCGACGCACGCAGCGAGCAGGATCGCGTCGTGCTGACGCTGTCAGGCGAACTGGACCTCGCCAGCTCGCCGGTCTTCGAGCGCGCGCTGGAGGACCCGGCGATCGCCGCCTCGCCGCTGCTGGTGCTCGATCTCGACGACCTGAAGTTCGTCGACTCCACCGGGCTGCGGATCATCCTGCTCGCGCACGAGGGCGCGCGAGGCCGCGGGCAGGAGTTCGCGATCACGCCCGGCTCGGCGCAGGTGCAGCGCCTGCTGGCCATCACCAGCGTCGCCGAGCACATGCGCGTGATTGCCTCGCCCGACGACCTGCTCGTCTGAGAGCGACGCCGCGTTCGTGGCTCGCGCGCGCTCCCGCGCTCGCGCTCTTGCCCGGCCGGGATGGCGGAGGCTTCCGCCGCTGTGAATACGCTCAAACGATGAAGTCCGGCGAGCACTTGGCCGTGATCGATCTCGGCTCAAACTCCTTTCGCCTGGTCGTGTTCACGGCTGGTGACAGCTGGTGGAAGCGCACCGACGAGATCTACGAGCCCGTGCGCATCGGCGAGGGGCTGGCCGCAAGCGGCGAGCTCGGGCGCGAGCCGATGGCCCGCGCGATGGCCACGCTGGACGTGTTCGCGCAGTTCGCGCGCGCCAGCGGCCTTGGGACCGAGTCGATCGACGCCGTTGCAACGAGCGCGATCCGCGACGCGGCCAACGCCGAGGCGTTCCTGGCGCGCGCCCGCGAGCGCTCGCGGCTGCCGATCCGCGTGCTCTCGCGCGAGTCAGAGGCCCGTTACGGCTACCTGGCCGCGGTCAACTCGACGACGCTGGCCGACGGCTGCGTGCTCGACCTCGGCGGGGGCTCGATGCAGCTCGTGCACGTGGCCGACCGCCTGGCGCGACAGACCGGCTCCTGGCGCGTGGGCACGGTGCGCATGAGCGAGCGCTTCCTGCCCGCAAACGGTCCGGCCAAACGTCGCCAGCTGCAGACGCTGCGCGAACACGTCGCCGAGGAGCTGGCGCAGGCGCAGTGGCTGGCCGACGCCAGGGCGTCCAGTGCGAACGGACGGCTCGTGGGGGTCGGCGGAACGGTGCGAAATCTCGCAGCCGCTGCGCAGCGCGCCGCCGGACTGCCGACCTTCGGCGTGCAGGGAACGGTGCTCGACGGCGAGGCGCTGGAGGAGCTGGTGGCACGCCTGGCCGCCCTGCCGGCCTCCGAGCGGGCGAGCGTGCCCGGCATCAAGCCCGCCCGCGCCGACCTGATCCTGGCGGGGGCGGTGGTCGTGCAGGGGGCGCTGGAGGCCGGCGGCTTCGACGGGCTCGAGGCAACGGAGGCGGGGCTGCGCGAGGGCGTCTTCTTCGAGCGCCTGCTGGCGCCGGGTGCGGCGGAGGGCGAGCGCCAGCCGCTGTTTGACGACGTGCGCCGCGCCAGCGTGCTGAACCTCGCCGGCCAGTACCACTTCGACTCGGCGCACACCCGCCACGTGGCGAAGCTCGCGCTGGGCATGTTCGACGAACTGGCGCGCCTCGGGCTGCACGACGGCGATGCGCGCGAGCGCGAGCTGCTGTGGGCGGCGAGCATGCTGCACGACATCGGCATGTCGGTCGACTACGACGACCACCACAAGCATTCGCGCTACTTGATCCTCAACGCGGGGCTGCCCGGCTTTACGCCGGTCGAGGTCGCGATCGTCGCCCAGGCCGCGCGCTATCACCGCAAGGGCATGCCCGAGGCGGGTCCGATGCGCGAGCTGTTCGGCGAAGGCGACAAGGACCGCCTGGATCGCTGTGCGGTGCTGCTGCGCCTGGCCGAGGACCTGGAGCGCTCCCGCGACCAGCTCGTGCGGGGCACGCGCCTGGCCGCGCGGGGTGAGCAGGTGGAGCTGGCCCTGATAGCCGACGGCGAGTCGCTCGTCTCGCGCTGGGCGGCCAACCGCGAGACCGACCTGTTCGCGCGCGCGTTTCACCGCCAACTCGCCGTCGCGGCGTGAGCCCCGCGCCGCTCAGGCAGTCGACATGCCCGCCTGGCGCCCGGCGCAGTCGAACAGGATCAGGCCGTTTGGCGACAGCGGGCGCGGCAGCCACGCGCGCGTGGTCACGACTCTGCACGCACGCTGCACGGCCGCGGTCGCGCCGTTTCCCCCACGCGTGGAGAACTCTCCGCCGAGCACCACGTAGCGAGCCCTGCCCTGCGCCACCAGCCGCGCCAAGCCGGCGCCGCTGAGCACCGGGTCGGTGCCGCTGAAGCCCCCCAGCGCCCCGGCCCGACCGCCGAGCAAGATCATCGGTGAGACGGTGTTGGAAGCATCGCCCAGCACCGCCCAACTCGTGCCCGGCCGGTGCGCCTGTACGTAGCGCAGCAGCGCGCGATCCACGTTCACGTGCTCGGCGCTGACGCCATAGCCGCCGGGTCCGGCGGCCTGGCGCGGTCCCGCCGCGGGGAAGGTCGACTGCACCGGCGCCAGCCAGTTGGTGGCCGAGTAGACAGCCGGCGCGATGGCCAGCGCCGCGAGCAGCAGCGCGATCGCCGCCGGCGCCGCGCGGCGCAGGAAGGCCACGGCGAGCACCGTCGCGAGCAGGCCGGCGCCGGCGAGTGCGATCAACGGCACCGTGAACCACGGCATGTAGTCGGCCTTGTGCAGCAGCGACAGCTCCACCGCGACCGTCGCAGCGACCGCGCCCGCCAGCAGGAGCAGCAGAGGCACGAGCAGGGGCCGGTCGCGTCGTCGGGCGAGCTCGGCGAAGGAGAACGCGCCGGCTGCGACCATCGCCGCGACGCCCGGGCCCAGCGCGGAGACGTAGTAGGGGTGCACGATGCCCTTGGAGAGGCTCAGCACGCCCGCCTCCGCGACGAACCAGCCCCCGAACGCGAACAGCAGCGCCAGCCGCGCACGGTCGGCCGGCCGCCAGCCGTGCCTGCGACCGTCGCCCAGCACCAGCAGCGCGAAGGCCAGCAGGCCGGCCAGCGCGAAGGGCAGCAGCCACGCACCCTGGTCGCCGAGCCCCTTGCCGAACAGCCGAAATGGACCGGTCGGCCCGCCGAAGGCGATCGGGTTGCGCGCCCGGCCGTTGGGCAGCAGTTCGGTCTTTTCTGGGCCTTCTGGCGCGATGCGCGTCTTGGTCGCTTCACGCAGCTTGGCCTTGGTCGGCGAGACCTTGCGCGCGACGCCGCCGGCGCCGACGGGGATCTGCCCCGGTCCGCCCGTCTGCCCGCCGACGCGGCCGAAGCCGTTGTAGTTGAACGTCAGCCCCAGCTCGGTGTTGTTCGTGGAGCTGCCGACATAGGGCCGGTCGGACTTCGGCGTCGCTTCGACGACGGCCATCCAGGCGAACGACACGACGAGCATCGCCACGCCGGCGCCCAGCAGCGCCAGCAGGCGCCGCCCGACAGCCCCGCGGGCGCATACCAGCGCCGCCAGCGCGATGCCCGGCACGACCAGGTAGGCGGCCAGCGTCTTGGTGTTGAACGCCAGGCCGACGAGCACGCCGCTCCAGATCAGCGCGCGCCACCGCCCGGTCTCGGCCGCGCGCACGCCGGCGTCGCAGGCGAGGATCATCAGCAACACCAGCAGGGTGTCGACGTTGGTCGTGCGCGAGACCGCCACGAAGGACGGGAAGATCGCCAGCGCCAGCGCCCCGGCGACGCCCGCCCAACCGCCGATGCGCCGCGCCAGCGCGCGGTACAGCAGCAGCACCGCGAGAACGCCGAGGATCGCCTCGGGCAGCAGCAGGCTGAGCGGCGTGTAGCCGAACAGCTTGGCGCTGGCCGTCTGAACCCACAGCCCGAGCGGCGGCTTGTCGACGCTCACCAGGCCGCCGGGATCGAACGCCACGAAGAAGAAGTTGTGCAGCGAGCGCAGCATCGACTTGTCGCCGGCCGAGTAGAAGATGTTGCCGTAGCCGTTCTGGCTGAGGCGATGCGTGTTGACGACGGTTGACAGCACCAGCACAGCCGCGAGCGCCAGGTGATGCCAGCCCAGCCGCCCGGCCCAGTTGCCGGCGCGATCGCGCACGGGCGCCCTGTCGCCTGCGCTGCGTTCGCTGTCGCTGCTCGGCAGCGTGGCGGTCTGCCGCGAGGCGCTCATGCGGCGGCGAGCGACGCGAGCAGGCGATCGAGGTCGCTCTCGTCGTTCCAAGCGCCGACGGAGGCGCGCAGCCACGGCCGCCCGGGAATGTTGCGCACGATGCATCCGCTCGCGGCCAGCGTCTCGCGCTCGGCCTCGGCGTCGGCGCTGGTGAAGGACACGAGAGTCGTGTCGTCACGCGGCGCGATCTCGCGGCCCTGCTCGGCCAGGCGCTCGGCAAGCGTCGCGGCGAGCGTGCGCGCGCGCTCGTGCACCGCGCTCCAGCCGACCGACTCCAGCAGCTCGGCGGCTGCCAGCCCGCAGGCGACCGTCTCGGCGCTCAGCGACATCGTGTCAAAACGCCGCGCATCCTCGTGCAGGCGGGCCTGGACGCCGGCGTTGGGGTCCAGCAGGTTGGCATAGCCGCGGCGCGTCACCTCCAAGCGCTCGCTCAGC
>DATHJQ010000321.1:0-3783 GCA_035286505.1 Solirubrobacteraceae bacterium
GATCCTCAAAGTGGCCGACTGCGTGATGGTCGCGCGCGGCGATCTCGGCATCGAGCTGCCGATCGAGCGCGTGCCGATCGTGCAGAAGCAGCTGCTCGAGCTCGCCGGCTGGATGGCCCGGCCTTCGATCACGGCCACGCATATGCTCGACTCGATGGTCGCCTCCTCGCGCCCCACCCGCGCCGAGGTTGCCGACGTGGCCAACGCGATCCTCGACGGCACCGATGCCGTGATGCTCTCGCAGGAGACCGCCGTCGGCGCCTACCCCGTCGGCGCCGTCGAAATGATGGCCGCCGTCGCCGTGCAGGCCGAGGCGATCGCGCCGTACGAGCGCTGGAACGACACGCGCGTGCGCCGCACCGAGTCAGACCCGGCCTACACGATCGCGCACAACCTGAGCCTCGCAGCGCGCGAGCTGCGACTGGACGCGCTGATCGTGCCGACGCTGTCCGGGCGCTCGGCGCGGCTGGTCTCCGCGCATCGCCCAACGGTGCCGATCTATGCCCTGTCGCCGGGCAAGGAGACCGTCCGGCGCTGTGCGCTGATGTGGGGCGTGCAGGCAGCTTCGATGCGCCGCCACGAGACGACCGAGGCGCTGATCGCCGACGCGGCGCGCCGCGTCGTCGAGCTCGGCTGGTGTGAGTCGGGCGCGCGCGTGGGCATCACCGCGGGTCTGCCTTCCGGCAAGCCCGGGACGACCAGCCTCGTGCAGATCCAGGAGCTCTAGGCGCAGCCGGCGCTCGGCCGCCGATCACCCCGCGCGCAGCAGCTCGAACCACACTTTCGTGTCGTCTTCTGATTCGACGCCCCAGCATGCTGCGACTTTCTCCAGCAGGTAGAGCCCATAGCCGTCGCTGGCGCTGGAGGGATCGCGCGGGCGCGGGACGAAGCCGTTGCCTGCGTCGGTAACGGTGACGCGGATCTTCTCATCGTCGACGCTCACGGCCATCTCGATCGGCGCCGCGGCGTCGCCTTCGGAGTGGCGCACCGCATTGCTGACGACCTCTGAGACGAGCAGGATCAACGACTGGGCCAGCGACGCGTCGAGCCCAAGCGGCTCACAGCGGCGCGACACGGCCGCGCGGGCACGCGCCGGCGCGTGCACCGTGCGCTCCAGCCTCAGGGTCATCCGCGGCGAATGCGCGCTGGGCTTCGTGCGCGCGTCTTCGGGTGAGCGCGTCATCACGCGACCGTCCTCCTCTGCTCGGCGAACGGCAGGTTCTCCTCCAGGCCGCTCACCACGAAGACGGCCATCGCCTGCTCCAGCGGGCGGGTCATAGTCAGCTTCCAACCCTCTGCGATGGCGCGGTCGTTGAGCACGACGAACAGGCGCAGCCCCGAAGAGTCGACGAAGCTGAGCTCGCTCAGGTCGAGCGTGAGCGTCCGTGCTCCCTGAGCAAGGGCCGCATCGACGGCCTGCTCGACGCGCGACACCGACGCCAGATCGAGCTCGCCCGACAGCTTCAGGCATCCCGTGTCAGCGTCGAGCACGCTCTCGATCTCAAACGGCGTGTCCGGCACAGTCACCCCTTACCCGTTTCCCGCTGCGCCCACTCGCGACACTTGTCCGCGCCCCCGATCGGCCGGCTGTCCGATGAAGCGCATGAACACGACCGCCGTGTCGTCGGCCTGAGCGCCGAGCTGAAACTCGTCGAGCGCCTGCACCAGCTGCGTGCGAAGCGCCGCCGGCTCGGCCTCCCTCACCGCTGCGAGCGTCGCGCTCAGGCGCTCGGTGCCCCAGCGCTCGCCCTCGGCCCCCACCGCGTCTGTCACGCCGTCGGTGAACGCCACCAGCGTCTGTCCCGGCGAAAGCGCGACCTTGACTTCCGGCCAGCGCGTCCGCTGCAGGGCGCCGAGCAGCGTGCCGTGCTCGCCGACCTCCTCCACGCCGTCCTCGCCGACGCGCAGTGGCAACGGATGACCGCCGACCGCCAGCGTCGCGCCCTCGCGCGAGAAGCGCAGGCAGAGGGCCGTGCACAGAGAGACCGACGAGCGTCGCCGCAGCGCCGCGTCGATCCGCGCGAGGATCTCGCGCGGGCGCGCGTCGAATTCCGAGGCCGCCCTGGCGGTGTAGCGCACCAGCGAGGTCAGCGCGGCGGCGCCGACGCCCTTGCCGGTGACGTCGCCGATCATCATCAGCCAGTCCCCGTCGACCTCCCAGAAGTCGTAGAAGTCGCCGCCAACCTCGCTCTCGTGACCGGCCGGGCGGTACAGCGCCGCGACGTCCCAGCCGGGAATCTCGGGAATCGCCTCGGGCAGCAGGCTGCTCTGCAGCGTGCGCGCGATCGCCGAGCGCTCGCTGTACAGGCGCGTGCTCTCCACTGCCAGCGCCGCGCGCGAGGCGATCTGCTCGGCGAACTCCACGTCGCCCGCGTCGAAGCTGCGCCCCGATTCGGAGTTGACGAACGTCAGCGCGCCGATCGTGCGCGTGCCGATCGCCAGCGGCACGATCATCACCGCGCGCATGCCCACTTCGCGCAGCAGGCGCAGGTGCTCCTCATCGATCGCCGCGCCCACCAGCAGCTCGTCGGGGATGTTGCTGTAGAGCAGCGATTCCCCCGTGCGTAGGACCCTGCCGAGGCCTTGCTCGGGGTCCAGGCGCTCGGGTTCGTAAGCCCGCAGGCGCTCGGCCATCTCCAGTTTCTCCTGGCGGGAGTGGGCGATCGCGACCGATTCGCGGCCGCCGTCCTCGTCGAACAGGTCCACGGCGCACCAGTCTGCGAGCTGCGGCACGGCCA
This sequence comes from Solirubrobacteraceae bacterium, assembly GCA_035286505.1. Taxonomy (GTDB): domain Bacteria; phylum Actinomycetota; class Thermoleophilia; order Solirubrobacterales; family Solirubrobacteraceae; genus Palsa-744. The sequence goes on from DATHJQ010000321.1 coordinate 2,739, forward strand.
GGCCGGCCACGTTGCGCAGCGTCTGCTCATAGTCCAGCGACGACGCCAGCAGCGCGCCGATACGTGAGAGGAACTGGACGCGCCGCGTGGCCTGCGTGGCTTCGGTGACGTCGGCGATGATCGTCACCGCCGATTCGATCTGCCCCTCGTCGTCGCGCACGGCGGTCGCCTTCAACAGCACCCAAGACTCCTCGCCGCTGCTGCGGTCGACCGAGCGCATCAGCAGCGGCTCGGGATTCTCCTCGCCACGCAGCAGCTGCACGGAGGGAAGGTCGTCCAGGCTGATCTCGTTGCCGAGCTCGTCGGTCGTGTCGTAGGGCTGCATCAGCGCCTGCGGATCGGCGGCGCGCAAGGCGGCGACGGAGTCGAAGCCGAGTCGGTCCAGTGCGGCCTGGTTGGCGTACACCAGATGGTTGTTTCGCGCGCGGATCGTCACCGCCTCGGCCAGCGAGTCGAGGATCACCGCGAGGCGCTGGTCGCGTATCGCGCGCTCCGTCTCGCCTCTCATTTCAGTGATTATCCCCGTAATGCGGCCCGGTGGGGACACTCGTCCGATAGTCGGAAATGCGTGCGCCTGGCCACCGCGCGACCAAGCGCCGAGGGCGCCCCTCAGCGCGCCGCGACGCCGCTGCGGCCATAGAACTCGGCCTCCTGTACGCCCAGCTCGGTGACAGGTGCGTCGCCGTACATCCACTCGCGCGCGATCCTGTGCCAGTTGGCGCTCGCGTGAAGCTGCGAGAGCACCGCCAGCGTGAGCATCTCCATGCGCCTGCCGAACAGGTGCTCGGGGCGCATGTCCTGGTGGCGCATCTCGCGGAAGTGGCTGGAGCGAGGATCGGAGCTCTCGATCATCACCTGGGTGGCGATCTCCGGCGTGAGCTGCACGGTCTCGTCGGTCGTATACCACCAGATGGCCGCATCGATGAACGCCAGCAGGTGGTCGGGGTCGACGCGCTCGGGGTCCGGCAGAAAGCCCGACTCGGCCAGCAGCCGGTGAAGCGCGCGCGCGTCGCGCTCGACGACCGAGCGCTGCGCGGCCAGCTCC
>DATHJQ010000322.1:0-2960 GCA_035286505.1 Solirubrobacteraceae bacterium
GCTGGAGGGTTGGCGCGAGCGCTGCGGCGAGCCGCGCTCGTTGAGCTGGCTGCGGGCGCGCGCGGGGCACCTGGGCGGTCGGGCGCGCGCGGCCCAGGCCGAGCTGGCCGGCGCGCTGGCGGGGGCCTGCGCGCTGCTTGCCGCGTTCGGCTCGCTGGCGTCCGAGATCGCCTAGCGAACCTCACCCGCTACGTCGACCAGCCCGAGCGCCCGCGCCACGGCCGGCTCGGCAAGGCTGTCGGCGACCAGGCTGGCGCCGGGGATGTCGGCGCCGGCGAAGTACGGGACGCCGATCACGAACATGCCCGCGGCCGCCGCGGAGGACACGCCGATCGGCGAGTCCTCCAGCGCCACAGCCTCGCCGGGCGCGACGCCAAGCCGCCTGCCGGCCTCCAGGTAGATGTCCGGAGCCGGCTTGGGATGCTCGACGTCGTTCGCCGACACGATCGCCGCGAAAGGGCCGCCGTGAAGCAGTCCCGCCGACGAGAGCGTGCGCTCCAGGAACTCGCGCTCGGAGTTCGAGGCTACGGCCAGCGCGATTCCCGCGTCGGTCAGCCGCTCGAGCAGCTCCATCGCGCCCGGTCGCGGCGCCACGCCGGCAAGCGCCTCGGCCATGACGAGCTCGTGCAGCTCGTCCATCAGCTCCTCGCCCTCGCCGGGACGCTCGAGGATCGCCTCCAGCTTGATCGCCGCCAGCGAGCGCGAGGAGCCGATCAGCGTGCGCTTGTGCTCCATCGTGAACTCGCGCCCGCGAGCGGCGAACAGGATGCGCTCGGCCCGCGTCCACGCCTGCTCGGTGTCGAGCAGCAGGCCATCGTTGTCGAAGATCGCCGCGCGGGGCCTCGGCAGCACCGGTGCATCTTCGCGGAAATCTTCTGAGAGTCCGCGTGAGCTTTGCGCCTCGGGGGGTGTCTCAACGCCATTCCAACCCAAACGACCGCCCAGTTCGGTCATAGGAGGCTTCGAAATGAGACGCACGATGATCACAGCAGTGACAACGGCGGCGCTCGCCATCCCCGGCGTGGCCGTCGCGTCCCACCGGGGCGAGCACCGGGCGCGTGAGGTCCATCACGGCGCACGTCAGCACCACAAGCGCCACCACCACGCGCACCTGCTCAGGTTCGGCGCCGCGGCCAGCAACTCGGCGGCCAGCGGTTCCAGCTCGACTCCCGCCGCCTCGGCCGACGAGACGGCCGGGACGATCGCTTCGTTCGCCAACGGCGCGCTGACGATCACCTTGAACGACGGCCCCACCGTCAGCGGCAAAGTCACCGAAGGCACAGAGATCGAGTGCCGTTCGGCGATGGCCCGCGCCGCGCGCGACGGCGATCAGGGCGACGACAACGATCAGGGCGACGATCGCGGTGACGACGGTCAGTCCAGCTCTGGTCCGGGCGACGGCGAGCACGGCGACCTCTCCGCTCGCGACGGTGACGACAACGACGCCAACGACGACGATGCGCAGGACGAAGCCGAGCACTGCACGACGGCGGCGCTCGTGGCGGGCGTGGTCGTACGCGAGGCCGAGCTGCGCGTGAGCAGCGTTGGCGCCGTGTGGGAGAAGGTCGAGCTCAATCGCTAGCGCGGACGCTGTGCGGCAGTCGGAGAGGGAGCGCAGAGGGGCGGCCCGTCGGGCCGCCCCTCTCGTGCCCGGACAATTCGTCCCGGCGCGCAAGGTTTCGCTGCATTCGGTGTCTGCAATGACGAGATGAAAGCGACGTCATGAGCCCGAGGATCTCGATCCGCCTGCTCGCCGCCCAGTCCGACCAGCGCCTGGCCGCGCTGGCCGGAGAAGGTCACGAGCGCGCCTTCGAGGCGCTGGTGCAGCGCTACCGGCGCCCGCTGCTGCGCTACTGCCGGCGCATGCAGCTCGCCGACGCGCGCGCGGAGGACGTGCTCCAGCAGGCCCTGCTGCAGGCCTGGATGGCTTTCGCGCGGGGCGCCGACGTGCGCGAGGTGCGTCCGTGGCTGTATCGCATCGTGCACAACGCCGCGGTCAACGCGATGCGCGGCAACGCGGACGGACACAGCGAGCTGACGGAGGCGATGCAGGCCAAGGCCGCGCTCGCGCACGAATCCGACCTGCAGCGAACGATGGCCGTGCGCGACGCTCTCTCAGACGTGGCGGCGCTGCCGCAGTTGCAGCAGCAGGCGATCTTCCTCACCGCCGTCGACGGCCAGAGCCACGACGAGGTGGCAAGCGTGCTCGGCGTCTCAGAGGGCGCCGTGCGCGGGCTGCTCTATCGCGCCCGCACGACCCTGCGCGGCGCCGCCGCGGCGCTGACGCCGCCACCGCTGCTGGCCTGGGCGGCCGGTGGCGTCGGGACGGCCGGTCCGACCGCCGAAAGGGTCGCCGAGCTCTCCGCAGGGGGCGGCGCCGCCGGCCTGACGGGACTGCTGCTCAAGGGCGCCGTGGTTGCGGTCACCGCCGGCGCCGTGGCGACCGGAGCGCCATTCGTCAACTCCACCGGTGTCGGCGCCAAGGCCAGCGCGCAGCAGAGCTCTCTCGATCGGACCGGGCTTCACCGCTCCACGGACGCCGGTCGTTCGACCGCGGCTGGCGCGCCTTCTGGGCTCCTGGCGATCACGCGAGCCCGCTCGAACGACCCGCATCGCGGCTCGCACGCTGACGGACGCCATGGCCGTGACAGCGAGACACGAGGACGCCGCGAGGATCGGTCGACGGGCTCGGGCTCTGACGGCCGCGGGCCAAGGGACCGCCGGGACACGAGCGCAGGCCGCGACGTGTCTGAGGGCGCGGGCGGCGGCTCGTCGGGCGGCTCGGGCTCTGTCGACGGTCGCGTCGGCTCGGGCGGCGCACGCGTCGGCGGCGGCAGTGATGCCGGCGGATCGGACGGCTCGGGCGGCTCGGGCAGCGGCTCGGGAAAGATGGGCACCGACCTCGCGCGAAGCGCGCCCGTGCAATCGACGAGCGCCGACGACGGAACGACCTCCGCTTC
>DATHJQ010000323.1:0-6380 GCA_035286505.1 Solirubrobacteraceae bacterium
CGGCGCTCGAGCTGTTTGACGAGCTTCGGGTGGACCGTGAAGCCCTCGGGCACGCTGAGCAGCTCCTCGCCGATCTCACGCAGGCGCGCGGCCGGCACGGCCGTCTCGACTTCGGGGCTCGGCGAGCGGTCGAGTTCGTACTCGCCCGTCGCGTGTTCGCCGTCATGCTCGGCGGCCGCGGCGATCTTCGCCTTCAGGCGCTGGTGCAGCAGCGTCAGGTGGTCCCACACCTCCTGGGCCTGGCTGTCGACCTCCTCCTTCGTGACCACGCCCTCGGCCACGAGGCGGTCCGCCCACAGTTCCGAGACGCGTTTCTTGGTCTTGATCTTCGCGTACATCTCCGGCTGCGTGTAGGCCGGCTCGTCGGACTCGTTGTGGCCGAAGCGGCGGTAGCCGATCAGGTCGATCAGCACGTCGTGGCCAAACTCCTGGCGGAAGGCGAAGGCCAGGCGCACGGCGCTCATGCAGGCCTGCACGTCGTCGGCGTTGACGTGCACGATCGGCACGTCGAAGCCCTTGGCCAGGTCCGAGGCCCAGCGCGTCGAGCGCGCGTCGTCGGGGTCGGTCGTGAAGCCCACCTGGTTGTTGGTGATGATGTGCACCGTGCCGCCGACCTTGTAGCCGTCCAGCGCCTGCAGGTTCAGCGTCTCTGAGACGACGCCTTGCGCGGGGAACGAGGCGTCGCCGTGGATCACGATCGGCACCGCCGCGTCTGTGTCCTGGTGGGCATGCGGTCCCTGGCGCGTCGTCTGCGCCGCGCGCGTGGCGCCCTCGACGACCGGGTAGACGTACTCCAGGTGGCTGGGGTTGGACTCCAGGTTGACGCGGATCGTCTCGCCGTCGCCCAGGTCATATGAGCCCTGGGTGCCGTGGTGGTACTTGACGTCGCCCGTGCCGCCCTGGGGGATCGTCGTCACGGCCTCCAGCGTCGAGGCGCCCTCGAACTCGGCGAAGATCGTCTCGTAGGCGCGACCGAGGTTGTGCGCGAGCACGTTCAGGCGACCGCGGTGCGCCATGCCGATGACCACCTCCTTGCCTCCGTGCGCGGCCGAGAGCTTGATCAGTTCGTCGACGATCGGCACGGTCATGTCCAGGCCCTCGATCGAGAACTGGTGCTGGCCCAGATAGGCCTTGTGCATGAAGCGCTCCAGCGCGTCGACCTTGACTAGGCGCCGCAGCAGCCAGCGGCTCTCATCGTTGGTCAGCGGGTTGCGAAAGGCGCCGGACTCGATGTGCTCGCGAAGCCACACTCGCTGGCGGTGCGAGGCGATGTGCTCGATCTCATAGGCAATCGTGCCGCAGTACGTTTCCCGCAGGTGGGGCAGCGCGTCGGCGAGCGTCGCGCCGGGCACGTACATGTTGAGGACCTTGGCGGGGATCCTCGCCTGGATCTCCGGCGTCAGCCCCAGCGGCTTGGGATCCAGGCCGGGGTCGCCCTCGGGCTCGGAGTCCAGTGGGTCCAGCATCGCCGCCAGATGGCCGTGGCTGCGATAGCGGCTGACCAGCGTGCTCGCCGCCTGCACGGCGCGCAGCAGGTCCTCGCTGACCGCCGTCGCGCCCGTGCCGTCGCCCGAGGATGCGGAGGCCGATGCTGCCGCGGCCGTGGCGGCAGCCGCAGCAGCCGCCGGAGCCGGGGGCTGCGGCGCCGAGCCGAGCTCCACGCCGAGCGAGGCGAACACGCCCTCGTAGAAGCCGCGGTCGCCGACGAGGTATTCCTCGACGCGTGCGAGAAAGCGTCCGGACTCCGCGCCCTGGATGATCCGGTGGTCGTACGTGGAGGTCATCGTCATGACCTTCTCCGCGCCGATCATCTGGCCGATGTTCGCAAGGCCCGGCGGATAGGCGATCGAGCCGGTGGCCACGATCGTGCCCTGCCCGGTCATCAGTCGCGGCACCGAGGCGATCGTGCCGATGCCGCCGGGGTTGGTCAGCGTGACGTTCGCTCCCTGCAGGTCGTCGGCGGTCAGCGTGTTCGTGCGCGCCTTCTCCACGAGCGCGTCGTAGGCGGCGACGAAGCGCTCGAAGGGCATCCGTCCGGCGTCGCGGATCACGGGCACCATCAGCGTGCGAGAGCCGTCCTTCTTCTCCACGTCGACCGCGAGCCCGAGGTTGACCTGGCCGTCGTGCACGCGGTTGGGCTTGCCGTCGATCTCGGCGAAGTGGTCGGCCATCACCGGCATGTCGTCTGCGGCGCGCGCGATCGCATAGGCGATCAAATGGGTGAATGAAACCTTGCGCTCCGCCGCCTTGAGCTCCCTGCGGCGGGCCTCGAGCATCGTCACAGCCAGCGTGCGGAAGCTCGTCGCCGTCGGTATCGAGCGCGACTGCTCCATGTAGCGCGCGAGCGCCGCGGCGCCGGCGCGCATCGGCTTCGTCTCCGCCTGCGCGGCTGCAGGGGCGCCGTCGGCAGTCGGGCTCGGGCTCGCAGCTGCGCCGTTTCCGCCGGCCGCCGTGAGCACATCGGACTTCACGATGCGACCCGCCGGGCCGCTGCCGGAAACGCCCGAGAGGTCGACGCCCTCGGCCGCCGCGGCTCGCGCGGCGACGGGGGAGACCTTCGTCCCTTCGGGCAGTGCGCCGGGGCCGGGAGCGCCGCCCTCCGTGGGGGGCGCGTTGGCAGACCCGCCGCCGCCGGCGGTCGGCGAGGCTGCCCTGTCGTCGGCCGCGCCGACGGCGATGCGCGCGATCACCTGACCAACGGTCACGGTGTCGCCCTCCTGCACGAGCAGCTCGGCGACCTCGCCGCTGGCCGGCGCGGGCAGCTCGACGTCGACCTTGTCGGTGGAGATCTCCACGATCGTCGCGTCGGCCTTGATGAACTCGCCGGGCTTCACGCGCCATTCCAGGATCGTCCCTTCGGTCACCGACTCGCCGGCCGCCGGCGTGACGACGTCGACCAGCTGCCCGCTGGCCGCGCCGCCGTCGCTCGCAGAGGGCGTCGCGCTCGCGCCGGCCTCGGCGGTCGTTGCGTTTCCGGCGCCTGAGCCGTTGGCGGTGTCGGATGCGCCGCCGCCGTCGTCGGCGGTGTCGGACGCTTCAGCCTCGGGCTCCGTCGCGGACTCGGTCGTGGGCGAGCCCGATCCGTTGCCCTCGGATGCGGACGCCGGCGCGTCGGCGCCGACGGCGATGCGCGCGATCACCTGACCGACGGTCACAGTGTCGCCCTCCGCCACCAGCAGCTCTGTGACGACGCCGCTCGCCGGCGCCGGCAGCTCGACGTCGACCTTGTCGGTGGAGATCTCCACGATCGTCGCGTCGAGCTCGATCGACTCGCCCACCTTGACATGCCATTCGAGGATTGTTCCCTCGGTTACCGACTCGCCCGCGGCAGGGGTCACGACGTCGATCATCTGCTCAGCCGTGGTGCCTGTGGCCATTGATTGTCTACTCTAGCGCGGCGCGCTGGCGTTGCTCACGGACGAACTGGAAGCTGCCGAAGAAGGGTCCGATTCCCCCGAGCACGGCCACGGCGACGGCCAGCCGGAGAGAGACGACGCGCAGTCGCGCCGCCGCCAGGCAGGCCAGTGACATGAAGATCCACAGCAGTCCGTGCGCGAGGCCCAGAACGAACGTCAGCGGCTGTGGGCCGCCCGCGGCGAAGGCGCAGACCAGCAGCCCGGCGTAGACGCAGGAGTGCGCGAAGGAGGTCCACTTCAGGCGCGCGAACGTCAGCGGCCCGGCGGCATCGCGCGCGGGTGCCGGTCGCCTCGCCGACGTGGACGGGGCGCTCACTCCGCCAGCCAGCGCGCCATGCGTGGCAGCGCCTCACCGGCCTCGGGTGGCCAGTCGTCGATGTCGCGTGGCCACCATGCGTACTCGTCGTGCTCGTCGTCGGGCGTCACCGCCTCCTCGTGACCGGCGGCGATCCATGCCTGTCCGACGAACATGACCATCTTCTGCGGCAGCGAGATCAGCGCCTCGCCGCGCACGCGCGCGGGCGAGACCGACCACTCCTCGTCGAGCTCGCGCACGAGCGTGTCGGCGGGGCTCTCGCCGAGGTCGACGGCGCCGCCCGCGCCGAGCGCCCAGCGTCCGGCCCAGGAGGAGACCCACGGCGCGCGGCGCCCGGCCAGCCAACGGCCGTCGGCCGAGCGCGTGACGCAGAGCGCCGCGACGCTGAGCGAGGCGTCGCCCGCGACGAGCCGCAGCGCCCAGCGAAGCGGCTGCAGCTCTATAGCGATGCCGTCGGCGTCGGCACGGAAGTCGACCAATCGCGCGGCAACGCCGTCGTGGCTGGGCGAGCCGCGCTCGCGCAGGCCCCTGATGGCCTCGTCTGCCGCCGCGGTGTGAGCCGGCGACGGCTGAAACGGCTCGGCGTGCCAGCGCGTCTCGATCTGATCGAGCTCCCACGGTCCCCGCGCGAGTATCCGTGGCTGTTCGTGCGCCTGTTCGCTCGGTGTGGGTTCGGGTCGTGTCGACATTCGCGCGGCGCCGTTTCGCGGGGGCTTGACGCTAAGTGAGCATAGACTCGCGCGCGTGAACATTCGTCGCTACAAGCACTGGGGCTGGGGCTATGAGGACCAGCAGCCGGCGCCGGAGCAGCTGCGACAGACGGCCGCGCTCGCAGCCGAGCACCTCGGCATCGAGGTCGGCGAGATCGAGGCGCCGGTCGCGCTGGAGCAGGTCGCGCTGGCCAGCGTGCGCGTGCGCCCGCCGGACGCGCTGGCGGAGATCTGCGCCGACGACGCCCACGCGCGCGCCTCGCACGCGCTGGGCAAGTCCTACAGCGACGTCGTCAACGGCTTTCGCGGGCGCTTCGAGCACCCACCGGATTTCGTGGCGGCGCCGCGCGACGAGCACGACGTCGAGCGGGTGCTCGAGTGGTGCACCGCCCAGCGCGTCGCGGCGATCCCGTTCGGCGGCGGCACGTCGGTCGTCGGAGGCGTGACGGCGGACGTGCCTAGCTCCTACAACGGCGTCGTGGCGATCGACCTGCGCGCGCTGGACCGTGTGCTGGAGGTCGACGCGGTGTCGCGCTCGGCGCGCATCCAGGGCGGCGCCAGCGGTCCCGTGCTGGAGGCGCAGCTCGGCGAGCACGGCCTGACGCTGCGCCACTTCCCGCAGTCCTTCGAGTATTCGACGCTCGGCGGCTGGATCGCCACGCGCGCCGCGGGACACTTCGCGACCGTGTGGACGCACATCGAGGACTTCGTCGAGTCCGCGCGCGCGATTACGCCGGTCGGCGTGTGGCAATCGCGCAGGCTGCCCGGCTCGGGCGCCGGTGTCAGCCCCGATCGCATGCTCGCCGGCTCGGAGGGGACGCTCGGGGTGATCACCGAGGCGTGGGTGCGCGTGCAGCCACGCCCCGAGCACCGCCGCTCCGTCGGCGTCCTCTTCTCTGAGTTCTACGCAGGCGCGCAATGCGTGCGTGCGCTTGCCCAGTCGGGTCTCAGCCCGGCCAACTGCCGCTTGATCGACGCGCGCGAAGCGGCCATGACGATGGCCGGCGACGGAAGCCGCGCGCTGCTCGTGCTCGGCTTCGAGTCCACCGATCACCCCGTCGACGAGTCGCTGGCGCGCGCCCTGGCGATCTGCGCTGAGCACGGCGGCGAGGCGCCCGAGGCCGCGCGCGCCGGCAGCGCGAGCAGTGGCGGCGCCTCCGGCGACGCGGCGGGCGCCGGCGACGCGGTCGGCTCGTGGCGCGAGGCATTTCTCGGCGCGCCCTACGTGCGCGACGCTCTGGTGGCGATGGGCGTGCTCGCGGAGACGTTCGAGACGGCTATCACGTGGGAGCGCTTCGAGAGCTTTCACGCGCGCGTGAAGCAGAGCGCCGAGCAGGCGGTGCGAGAGGCGTGCGGCGACGGCGGGCGCGTGACGGCGCGCTTCACGCACGTCTACTCCGACGGCCCGGCGGTGTACTTCACGGTGATCGCGCCGGCGCGCCGCGGCGAGGAGGTCGAGCAGTGGGCGCAGATCAAGGCGGCGGTCTCCGACGCGATCCTCGCCGAGGGGGGCACGATCACCCACCACCATGCCGTCGGGCGCGACCATCGCCCGTGGTATGACCGCCAGCGTCCGCAGCCCTTCGCTGCGGCGCTGGCCGGCGCGAAGGCGGCGGTCGACCCGCGGGGCGTGATGAACCCCGGCGTGCTGATCGATCCCGGCGTGGCGGCGGCCGGCTCGCGATGAAGATCGCCGTGCTTGGCCCCGGCGGCGTCGGCGGCCTGCTCGCCGCCGCGCTCCAGCGCTCGGGCAACGACGTGACGGTCGTCGCCCAGGAGTCCACGGCTGCGACTATCGCCGCACAGGGCGTGCGCGTGAGCAGCGTCACGCTCGGCGACTTCACGGCCCACCCGCACGCCGTCTCGTCGCTGCAGCGACCGGTGGACGCGCTGATCGTCGCCACGAAGGCGGCCGCTCTGGCCGAGGCGCAGGGCCGG
>DATHJQ010000324.1:0-2092 GCA_035286505.1 Solirubrobacteraceae bacterium
TGATGAAGTAACGAGACGCCGCTTTATCTCAGCTCAGGCCGCTTTATCTCAGCTCTGTGCGCGCAGGTCTTCAGCGATGCGCATCGCCGCCACCGGGTCGCGAAACGTCTCAGTGCCTACGGCCACGAGCGTTGCACCCGCGTCGAGCAGGTCGCGCGCGTGCGCGACGCGCTGGACCCCGCCCATGCCGACGACGGGTATGGCCACGCGCGCGGCGACCGCCGACACCTGGGCGAGCGCCACGGCGCGGATCGCCGGCCCGGACAGCCCGCCCGTGCCGCCACCGAGCCACGGCCCGCGCTCGCCGCCGGCGCCCGGCGCAAGCGCCATCGCGCGCAGCGTGTTGATCAGAGACACGGCGTCGGCGCCGCCTTCCTGCGCAGCCAGCGCGCACGCGGGGACGTCGGCGGTGTTCGGCGTGAGCTTGACGATCAACGGCTTGCGCGTGGCCGTGCGACAGGCGCCGACGACCTGCGCCAGCTGCCTGGGGTCGGCGCCGATGTCCAGCCCGGTCGCGACGTTCGGGCAGGACACGTTGAGCTCGATCGCGGCGATCTCCGCGCGCTCGTCGCAGGCTGTGACCAGCGCCGAGAACTCCTGTGCACTCGAGCCCATCACGTTGGTGATCAACGGCACCGGTCCCTCCGCGGCGTCCGCACGCGCGCCGAGCAGCTCTGCGAGCTGCGGCAGATCCTCGGCCAGATAGCCGTCCAGACCCTTGTTGGGCAGGCCGATCGAGTTGATCAGGCCGCCGGCGGTCTCCCACAGGCGCGGCGCGGGGTTGCCTGCGCGCGGCGCCAGCGTGATCGTCTTTGACACGAACGCCGCGAAGGGAAAATCGCGCACCAGAGCGGCCCCGAAGGCACGCCGCGCGGCGATCGCATCGAACGTGCCCGAGCCGTTGATCACCGGATGGGCCAGCGTCAGGCCACAGAACTCGATGGCCACGGCCGCGTCGGCGCCAGGGCGCGCGGCGGGGGGGCTCACGCCGCAGCCCCGGCGTGCTCGGACACGCCTTCCAGCTCGCTTGCGTCGATCACGGGGCCGTCGACGCACACGCGCACGTAGCCGCCGCCGCGCTTGGGCACGGCGCAGCCGTAGCAGGCGCCGAAGCCGCAGGCCATGCCGGCCTCCAGCGCCAGCTGCGCGGGCACGTCGCGCGTGGTGCACATCGCGCGCACGGCCTCCAGCATCGGCGCCGGCCCGCAGGCGTAGACCTGCGCGCGCGAGTCGCGGTAGAGCTCCTTGGAGAGCAGCTCGGTGAGCAGGCCGTGATGGCCGACCGAGCCGTCGTCGGTCGCCACCTGCGCTCCGTGCAGCAGCGAGGAGCCTCGGGCACGGGCGCCGTCGCGGAAGCCGAGCAGCACGGTGACGTCCGTCTCGGCCCCCGCCTCGAGGGCATCCTGCAGGATCGCCAGTGGCGCTATGCCGACGCCGCCGCCGACGAGGATCGCGCGGTGGCGCGGCGGTGGCGGCGAGAAGCCCTTACCGAGCGGGCCCAGCGCCCACAGTCCGTCGCCCTCGCGCAGCTCGCACAACCGCCGCGTGCCCGGGCCGACGTCCTCGAGCAGGAAGTGTGACTCGCCGATGCGCCGCCGCGCGATCGAGAAGGCGCGCGGCAGGTAGGGCCGCTCGTCCTCTCCCCCGCCCCAGCGCTCGGCGGCGGCGAGCATCGCGAACTGGCCCGGCTGCGGCTCTGGCGTCTCGACGTCGGCCACGCGCAGCACGCGGTAGGCGCCGAGCTCGTCCACGCCGAGCACGGTCAAAAGGCGGCGCACGAACGGCGCGGGCGCCGCGGCCCACTCGCTCACGCCGTCTGCACCCCGTCGGCGCGCACGCCGTGCAGCTCCTGCAGGCAGAGCACGGCCGGCTCGCCGTCGCGCCGGGCGCTGGCGATCGCGCGCGCGGCGGACACGCCGGCGGCAAGCGTGGTCACGCAGGGGATGCCGTGCGAGACGGCCGCGCGGCGGATCTCATAGCCGTCGGTGCGCGCGCCGTAGCCGGTCGGCGTGTTGACGACGAGGTCGACGTCGCCGCGCTCGATCCAGTCGAGCACGTGCGGCGAGCCTTCGCCGATCTTGTTCAGCCGCTG
>DATHJQ010000325.1:0-4607 GCA_035286505.1 Solirubrobacteraceae bacterium
CTTACCTTCGCGATCTTGCTCAACAGACCGGCACGACCTTCACCTACCCTCGCAACAGCGGGCAAGCGAGCCGGGAGATCGCCCGTCTGAAGGCTCTCAGGGATGCAGGGAGTCTGCCGACGAGCTTTGGCGAGCATGACTGCCCGGCGCAGGAGCTTGCCTACGCGACGGCGACTCGGCCCGATGAGGTTTGCGGCTACGGAAGCGAGACGTCCTGGCAAAACCCCACGGCACCGGAGGACCCCGCCACACCTCGCCAACTTGGATTTCTGCGCGACCTGGCCAAGCAGACCGGGGAGAGCTGTGATCCCCCCACCAACAAAACCGAGGCGGGTAAGGAGATCAAGCGTCTACTCGCGCTGAGAGAAGAAGCGTCCCCGACCGGGGCCGACGGCGAGCATGCCCAACGAGCGGCGGTGGCGAAGACGGCCGCCCGTCCTGACAGCAGAGTCGGTGAGCGTGCGGAGTTGGCGCGCTACTCGCTGAGCAGCGGCGAGCGGATTCTCTACGGCCAGCGCATCGACGGCAGCGTTCGTATCACCGACGAGCCGGCGGCAGGGGAGGGCCGAACCTATCTGGTGGAAACAGGGCTGGAGCGCGACGGCAACGACGCCATGACGGCGCTGGTCGCAGACTACGTGCAACAGGCAGGTCAGCACGATGTCGTCCCGGTAATGAACAGCGCGAGCAACCGTCAAGAGCAAGTCCCGTCGGTCACGCCGTCCGGCCGACTACTGGTTCCTCGAGAGGTAAAGCTCGGGCCGCCACGCACGGTGCACAGTAAGCGAGAGCGCCACCACATCTACATCGGCCGTCCATCGAAGTGGGGCAATCCGTTCGTTGTTGGCAGGCACGGCACGCGCGACGAGTGCATCGCGCTCTACGAGGACTGGATCGTTCAGCAAGGCGAGTTGATGGCGGCGCTCGGGGAACTCCGGGGAGCAGTGCTCGGGTGCTTTTGTGCGCCACAAGCCTGCCACGGCGACGTGCTGCTTGCGCTGGCTAACAGGTAGCTCAACGGCTGCCGAGCTAGCGACAGTCCGCCGGAAGCCGCTGCCGAGAGCACCGATACGGCGGGACGCCGACCCGCCTAGCCCTACTCGGGCCTTTTGGGTCGCGCCGCGCTGCGCACGGTCACGGTGATCGACCATTCGCGGTCCGCGCGGCCAGTCGTAGCTCTCGCCACGCGAGCAGCGCGGACGGGGAGCCAATCGCGATCAGGACGAGTGAGGACATGAGCCAATCATTAGGCATATCCGCAAGGGATACCGTAAGTAGACAATCGTCTACAGGCTTGTACCCTATAACCGCGGTGCCGCAGCCACCCGATCAGGGCGGTGGCGGCTCAAGAAAGCTCGGGCTCGCACCTGCGCCTCCGCCTGGCCCGACCTTGCTCTGCGGATTCCGCTTCTGAAGCGCAAGCAGGCGGAGGAAGCTCAACACGACGAGGGGCGCGGCTCCGAGGAAGTACAGATACCAATTGGTCGTGCTGGGATCGCTTACATAGAGCACACCAGCTGCGATCGTCAGCAGGGCCGCGATAGTCCAGGCTAGGCGAACCACGAGCACGTCCTGATTTTACGGCCCAGGACGGCAACGGTTAGCGCGACAGGCTCCGCCTGTCCTGTAAGCGCTGGCGTTGCCAGCTCACCGTTTCGTCCCCGGCGCTGCTGCGCCGGCCCTTGCAGCCTTACGGCTGCTCGCTCGCGTCTCGCTAACGCTCGCCCGCTCCCGACGGCCGGCGCATCAGCGCCAAGCCCGAACAGACTAGATGCACGCCCCAGCGGGGACTGTGCGATCGCTGTGCGATCTCTTGGCCGCCCAGCGCCCATTGTGGTCTGTAGGCGTTGTGATGACCGCAGCCAGCATCGGCGCCGCCAAGGCCGGCGGCTACGCGCGCTACCTGGAGTCAAAGACGATCGAGCCCGAGCGCGGCGACTACTACCTCAGCCCCGAGGGCGAGCCCACTCAGGCGCCCGGTCGCTGGCTCGCCAGCCCCGACACGCTCGTGCGCTTGGGCATCGAGGGGGAGGAGGTCGACGGCGCGGACTTCATCGCGCTCATGGAGGGTCGCCACCCTCGTAGCGGAGCGTGGCTTCGCCCCGAGGGTGCCGGCGGCGGGCGTGGTGGTGGCATCGACCTCACGTTCAGCGCGCCGAAGTCGGTCTCCGCCGTATGGGCTCTGGGAGACGAAGCTCAGCGTCAAGCGATCGAGGCCGCGCACGCCGCCGCCGTGCGCGGGGCGATGGCCCATCTCACGCAGAGCGTGGCGACCGTGCGACGTCGCTACGACGGAAAGGTCATCGAGGAGGGCGCCGTCGATCTGATCGCAGCGGAGTATCGCCACACAACGGCGCGCGGCGTGATGGCGGGCGACGCCCCAGACCCACAGCTTCACAGCCACGTCGTAGTCACAAGCGCGATCCGCGAGGACGGCCGTCTGGTCGCCGTCGCCTCGCGACCGATCTTTCGCTCAGCGCGCGAGGTCGGCGCCTTCTATCGCTCGGCGCTCGCGCATGAGCTCTCCCAGCGCGGCTACCCGATCGAACGAGCCACCGGTAAGCACGGTCGCTACTTCGAGATCGCCGGCGTGCCTCGGAGCCTGCGCGAGGCCTTCTCGGCGCGCAGCCGCGAGGTCGCCCGGGCAGCCGAGCGCTTTCGCGCGAAGTGGGGCAGGGCACCCGAGCGCGGCGAGCTGCGGGCACTGAAGCTCGAGAACCGAAAGGCCAAGGTGCTCGTCACAAAGACCGACCTGCAGCGCGCATGGAATGAGACGGCCGACCGCCACAACTTCAGCGAGCCCTCGCCAAGGCGCGAGCGAGAGCACGCGCTCAACTCAGAGCTTTCGCTTGAGGATCGCATCGAGCAGCGCCTGACCGAGCGCACAGCGACGTTCGACGCCGGCGAGCTGCGCGCGGTCGCTCTTGAGCAGTCAGTCGGCCAGCTCGCCCCGCGAGACGCGCTGGCGCTCGCCAAGTCGATGATCGCCGAGCGGCGCGTGCTGCCGCTGCAGGGCGGCTTGATGACCACACTCACGCTGCGCGCACGCGAGCAGGCGATCGAGCGCCGCTTTTCAGAGCTGGCGCTGGACGCTGGGCGAGACGTCGGCGGTCAACGGCGCCAAGTGGCCAGCGATCGAGTCGCCGAGCGCATCGGCGGCCATCTCTCCGCCGAGCAGGTCCAAGCGCTCGCAGTCATCACGGGGCCTGAGCGCGCAGCGATCCTCGTCGGCCCGGCGGGCACCGGCAAGGGCGTGGTGATCGACGCTGCTGCAAGGGCCGAGCAGCTGAACGGCCACGTCACGTTCGGCATGGCGGTCGCGGGCTCGACCGCACAGCGCCTGGGATATGACAGCCCGGCGCTCGCCGGGCAGACCCTCACCCTCGACGCGCTGGTGGCGAGGGCGCAGCGCGGACAGCTCGGCCTCGATGAGAAGACGACGATCTACTTCGATGAGGCCGGCATGGCCGACACCGATCGCCTGCAGCGCCTCAGCGAGCTCGTCGCCGAGAAAGGGTCAAAGCTCGTGGTGATCGGCGACGCCGCGCAGCTTCCTTCGATTGGCGCCGGCGGCATGTTTCAGCGGCTCTCTGCGATCGCACCGAGCGCCGAGCTGTCGAACATCAGGCGCACGCTCGACCCCGTCGAACAGCAGGCATGGGCCGACCTGCGAGCCGGGCGCTCTGATCGAGCGATGGCTCACTACCACCGAGCCGGTCGCCTGCACATGACAGACACGCGCGACGAGGCGATCGAGCAGGCCGTCAAGACTTGGGCGAGCTTGATCGAGGCGCACCCGATCGCCGAGGTCGCGCTGATCTCAGACGCCTCAAATCAGGAGATCCACCGGCTGAACGCGCGAGCGCAGCACTACCGCTCACAGCGCGGCGAACTGGGCGAGCTCGAGATCGCCTTGCCGGGCGTGCACTACGGCATCCGCGCCGGTGATCGCATCGCGCTGATCGACCAACACCAAGAGCCAGGGCAACAGCGCATCGAGAACGGCGCTCGCGGCAACGTGCTCAACGTCAACAGCGCAGGGGAGGCGCTGATCGAGTTTGACGCGACCGGCCAGCGGCGCAGGCTGGCCGGGGAGGAGCTTTCAAGGCTGCGCCTTGGCTACGCCCAGCACATCCACCGGGCCCAGGGTGCGACCGTCACGCGCACGGTCGTCGTCACCGGCGGCTGGCAAACCAGCAAGGAGGCAGCCTACGTCGAGGCCTCGCGCGCTCGCCACGGGACTAGCTGGTACGTCTCACGCGAAGACCTTGGGGTCGAAGGCCACGACAGCGAGCGGATCACTCGCCTGGCCAAGGGCATGCGCAAAAGCCACGCCCAGACGCCCTCTTTGGCCTACCCCGAGCTGCCCGACCCCGAGTTCGGCCCGGGCTTCACTGAGACGATCTCGCGCCAGCGAGGCTGGCTGCCGGGGATCGGGCGGGCGCTCGGCTACATCGCGAGGGCACAACCCGCACCGGAAAGGACACGATGAGCCACAAGTACCAAGTCACGATTCCCCAGCCCATCTCAGATCAACTGCAGGAGCTAGCGACAGCAACCGGCGAACGCGCGTCGACGCTCGCCGGGCACTTCGTCTGCGACGGCGT
>DATHJQ010000326.1:0-4715 GCA_035286505.1 Solirubrobacteraceae bacterium
TCCCCCGGCGATCAACTCGCGCAGTGCACGCGCCGGGTTGGGCGCGCGCATCAGCGACTCGCCGACGAGCACGGCGTCCACGCCCTCCGCTTCGAGGGCGCGAAGCTGTGCGGCCTCGGCGATGCCCGACTCCGAAACGACGACGACGCCGTCCGGGATGGCGCCTCGCAGCCTTGTCGTGCGCGTGAGATCGACGCTGAAGTCCCGCAGGTCGCGGTTGTTCACGCCGATCAGCCGCGCGCCCGCGCCGAGCGCCCGGTCGACCTCGCCGCGGTCGTGAACCTCGACGAGCACGTCCAGGCCGAGCGCGACGGCCCGCTCGTGCAGCCGTGCCAGGCTGTCGGCGTCCAGGGCGGCGACGATCAGCAGCACGGCGTCGGCGCCTGCCGCACGCGCCTCCAACAGCTGGTACTCGTCGACGATGAAGTCCTTGCGCAGGATCGGCAGCTGACAAAGCTCGCGCGCGGCGCGCAGATCGTCCAGCGAACCGCCGAAGTTCGGCCCCTCGGTGAGCACAGACAGCGCGCTGGCGCCCCCGCGCTCATACGCTCCGACGACCTCCTGCAGGTCGGCCCCCGCGCGCAACGTGCCGGCCGACGGGGAGCGGCGCTTGAACTCAGCGATCACCGAGATGCCGGGCCGTGCGATTACGTCGCGCAGCCCGCGCGAGGCCGGCTTTGAGGAGGTGCCCCCAGGGCCGCCGCCGTCGGCGCTCGCGAATTGCGCCAAGCGCTGTTGCAGCGCGCGCTCGGGCACCTCGCGCTTGCGGCCAGCCAGCTCCTCACGCGTGCTGTGCACGATTCGCGCGAGCACGCTCGGCGTCTGCGAGCTCACGAGACCGCCTGCGATGGGGCCAGCGATTGGCTCGCGCGAACGTAACGGTCCAGCGCTCGGGCAGCCCGCCCCTCAGACAGCGCCGCACGAGCTGCCTGCACCCCGTCAGCTATCGAATCCGAGGCACCCGCGGCGTAGATCGCGGCGCCGGCGTTGATGACGGCAAGCTGCGTGCTGGCGCCCCGGCTCGCCGCGTCGCGATCATGGTCGAAGATCGCGCGCGTCACGGCGGCGTTCTGCTCCGGCGTACCGCCCGCGCAATCGCGCTCGAAGACCTCGTGGGCGACCGGCTCGATGCCCACGTCACCAGGCGCCAGCGTGTAGCGCTCGAGCTCATCGCCGTTGACCTCGACGACTTTGGTGGCCGCCACGATCGACAGCTCGTCGAGCCCGTCCTCCGCTGCGACCACGAGCGCCCGGTCGACGCCGAGCCTGGCCAGGGCACCGGCGATCGTGTCCAGGAAGCTCGCGTCGGACACGCCGATCACCTGTCGTCGCGCGCCGGCGGGGTTGGTCAGCGGACCGAGCAGGTTGAAGATCGTACGCACGGCCAGCTCGCGTCGCACGGGCACCACATAGCGCGTCGCCTGATGGTGCGCGGGAGCAAACATGAAGCCGAAGCCGGCCTCCTCGATGCAGGCCGCGACCGCTTGCGGGTCCAGATCGATTCGGGCGCCGAGCGCCTCCAGCAGATCGGCTGAGCCCGAGGCGCTCGTCGCCGAGCGATTGCCGTGCTTGGCCACTGCACATCCGGCTCCCGCCGCGATCAGCGCCGCGGTCGTGGAGACGTTGAACGTGCGCCGCCCGCCACCGGTCCCGGCGGTGTCGAGCAGATCGTCACGCTTGGTCGGCACGTGCGCAGCGAGCTCACGCATCGTGCGCGCCAGCCCGGCGAGCTCGTCGACGGTCTCGCCCTTCGTGCGCAGGGCGATCAGGAAGCCCGCGATCTGCGTTTCTGACACCTCGCCATGCATGATCTCGTTGAGCACGTCGGCGGTCTCGTCGGCGCTCAGATCGCGACGCGACGCAAGCGCGTCGATCGCCCTGGTGAGCGAAGCGTTGGGCATCAGCGCTCCCCGAGGAAGTTCGCCAGCAGCTCCCGTCCTTCATCGGTCAGCACGGACTCGGGGTGAAACTGCACGCCCTCGGCGGGCAGCTCGCGATGGCGCACGCCCATCACCACCCCGCCCCCGCGCGCCGACTCCTCCAGGCAGTCGGGCAGCTGCGGATCGACGACGAGCGAGTGATAGCGCCCGACCGTCAGCGGCGAGTCCAGGCCGTCGAAAATGGTGCGACCGTCGTGCTCGATCGTCGTGGCCTTGCCGTGCACCGGCGGGTGCAGCCGCACGCGCCCGCCAAACGCCTGTGCGAGCGCCTGGTGGCCCAGGCAGACGCCCAACGTCGGCACGCCGGACTCGGGCATGCGTCGGACCAGCTCCAGCGTGATCCCAGCCTTGTCCGGAGTGCATGGCCCGGGCGACACCACACAGCGGTCGTAGCGGTTGTCGAGGAGCTCCTCGACACGCGCGCGATCGTTGCGCACGGTCTCGACGTCGGCGTCGAGCTCGCCGAGGTACTGGACGAGGTTGTAGGTGAACGAGTCGTAGTTGTCGAGCACGAGCACGCGTACCGGCACACGTGGGGCGCCAGGCGCGCGACGGTCCTCGGCGGAGGCGCTCATGGCCAGTCCTCCTGCGCGCAGGCGAGCTCGATCGCGCGCATCGCGGCAGTCGCCTTGGCTACGGACTCCTCGAACTCGTAGGCCGGCTTGGCGTCTGCGACGGTCCCGCCGCCGGCCTGCACGTGCGCGACGCCGTCCTTGACGACGACCGTACGAATGTGAATCGCCGTGTCGAGGTCGCCGGCGTAGCTGAGATAGCCGATCGCGCCGCCATAGCCCCCGCGCTTGACCGACTCGAGCTCGTCGATGATCTGCATCGCGCGCACCTTCGGCGCGCCGGACAGCGTGCCGGCGGGAAGCACCGAGCGCAGAGCGTCCATCGCGCCGACGCCCGGGCGCAGCGCGCCCGACACCGAGGAGACGATGTGCATGACGTGGCTGTAGAGCTCGATCTCCATCAGCTCGTCGACGACGACGCTGCCGTACTCGCACACGCGGCCGAGATCGTTGCGCCCGAGGTCGACCAGCATCACGTGCTCGGCGCGCTCCTTCTCGTCGGCGAGCAGGCCGGCGGCGATCTGGCGATCCTCCTCGGGCGTGGCCCCGCGATGACGCGTGCCGGCGATCGGCCTGGTGCTCACGTGGCGCCCGGTCACCGTGAGCAGTGGCTCGGGGCTCGCCCCCGCGACCTGGAAGTCGCCGAAGTCCAGGTAGTACATGTAGGGACTCGGGTTGACCGCACGCAGGCCGCGGTAGATCGAGAAGGCCTCGATCGGCACCGCGGCAGACCAGCGCTGGGACGGCACGACCTGGAAGGCGTCACCGGCATGGATGTACTCGACGATCCGCTGCACCATCTCTTCGAAGCGCTCACGTGTCATGTTCGACTCAAACGCCGGCGCCGGGCGCCTCTCCACCGTGCGCTCGGCCCGCGGCACCGGCCCGACCAACTGGGCGCGCACCTCGGCGATCCGCTGCGCCGCGATCGAATAGGCACGCTCGACGTCGGGCTCGGCGTGGAGGTTGGCGTTGGCGAGAATCGTGACCGTGTGCTTGAGGTGATCGAACGTCACCAGCAGGTCCGTCAGCATCAGCGCCATGTCCGGCAGGCCAAGCGCGTCCGGATTGGCCGGGCCCAGAGGCTCGACGGTGCGCACGAGGTCATAGCCGAAATACCCGACCGCCCCGCCCGTGAACGGCGGCGCGTCGTCGATCGGCGCCTGGCTGAAGCCCGCGAGGTCGGCGGCGGCGAGCGCGTATGGATCGCCGCCGTCGGCCAGCGACCAGCGCAGGACCGAGCGCGGACGAAAGCCGATGAACGAGTAGCGCCCTACGCGCTGGCCCTGCTCGGCGGACTCCAGCAGGAAAGCGGGCTCGCCCGGCGCCAGCTCGCGCAGCTTGAGAAAGGCCGACACGGGAGTCTCGCAGTCCTCGATGAACTGATGACGCAGCGGGATCAGGTTGTGGCTGGCGGCAAGCTCACGAGCTTGCGCGAGATTGGGCTCGATGCCCGGCACGTCTGTCAGCTGATCAGCCGCGGCGGTCATCGAGCACCCGCGCTGCGTCGGCCAGCGAGCGACCCCTGCCATGCAGGAGCACGAGCAGGTGATAGATCACGTCGGCCGCCTCTTCGTCGACGCGCTGATCGGACTCCTCGCGTGCGGCGCGTACGACCTCCTCGGCCTCCTCCATCACCTTCGCGCCGACCAGTTGAGGATCGCCGAGCAGCTCGATGGTGTAGGAGCCGGCAGGGCGCTCGCGGGCTCGTTGGGCGATCGTGCGCTCCAGGCCCGGCAGCACCTCCGCCGGGCTGGCCACGGTCAGCTCGCCGCGATGAAAGCACGTGCGCTCGCCGGTGTGGCAGGCCGGCCCGGCGGGTTCGACCAGCGCGAGCAGCGTGTCACCGTCGCAGTCCAGCCGCAGGGCCCTTACGGCCTGCACGTTTCCACTGGTCGCCCCCTTGTGCCACAGCTCGTCGCGCGAGCGGCTGTACAGATGCAGCTCTCCGGTCTCGCGGGTGCGCGCGAGCGCCTGCGCGTTCATGTACGCGAGCGTCAGCACCTCGCCGCTCGTCCAGTCCTGGACCACGCATGGCACGAGACCGCGCTCGTCATAGGCGACGAGCGCGTCGATGCGATCGTCTGTGCGGGGCGTGCTCATCCGCACGATTGTAGGTTGCGCCGGTGTGGCGGCGCCCGGGCGGGCGCGTTTGAGACAGACTCCCCGGCGGGATGTCTCTATTGGAACGCGAACTGCTCGT
>DATHJQ010000327.1:0-10104 GCA_035286505.1 Solirubrobacteraceae bacterium
AGCATGCGCTGACCTCGCGCCGACGCGAGGTGTCGCGTGCGAGCGTCTACCGAGTGATGGACGAGCTCGAGGAGATCGGCTTGGTGCAACGCGTGGAGATCCGCCAGGGCATGGTCCGCTACGAGCCCGTCAGGCACGGTCCAGGCCATCATCATCATCTCGTCTGCGACAACTGCGGGCGCCTGCAGCCGTTCACCGACGACGAGCTCGAGCGGACGATCCGCCGCGTGGCCGAGCGACTCACCATGTGCGTCTCAGAGCACGAGATAGTCCTGCACGGCGCCTGTCAGACATGCGCTGAGGCCTGAGCGCTCGCGATCGCGGCCAGAGGCGCCGGTCAGTCGCCGCTGAGGTTCTGCGGCAAGGGCTGGCCGGCCGGCGGAGGATCATCGGCGAGCAGCTGAGGGACGGTCACCAGGTGCAGCCCGCGGGCGCGTATCTGGCGGATCACCGCCGGCAGCGCGGCGACCGTCTGAGAGCGGTCGCCGCCGGCGTCGTGCATCAGGATGATCGCGCCCGGCTCGGCGCCTTCCAGCGCGCGCCGCACGATCACTTCCACGCCCGGGCGCTCGTAGTCGTCGGTGTCCACCGACCACAGCACCATCAGCATGCGCAGCTGGTGCAGCAGGCGAAACGTGGTGGCGTTGAACGAGCCATACGGCGGGCGGAAGAGGCGCGGACGGTGTCCGCCGAGCAGTTCGATGCGCGCCGCCTGTTCGAAGAGCTGTTCGTGCTGGTCGTGCGGCGACAGACGAGCGAGCATCGGATGGTTCTCGGTGTGATCGCCGATCGCAAAGCCGCCGCGGATCTCGCGTTCGGCTGCGGCACGGAAGTCGGGGATCTCCTGCCCGACGATGAAGAACGTCGCGGGCACGCGCTCGCGTTCGAGCACGTCCAGCACGCCCGGCGTGTACGGGCCGGGGCCGTCGTCGAAGGTCAGCGCCACGTCGCGCCCCCGCATCCCTCCCGCGCGCACGAAGGGCGCGTAGGAGAGCACCGAGTCCACTGCCTTCTCGCCCCGTTCCAGCGCATCCGCGGGCGGAACGGCGCGCAACGAAGCCGCATGCGCCGCGCGCCCGCTCGTGCCGGCCGACGACACGGCGCCTCGGTCGTGCGAGCCCGCCAGCACGACGACCAGCACGACTACCAGCAGCACGAACGCCAGCGCCGCACCGAGCCTGCGCCGGCGAAAGCGCGCGGCGAGGCCGGGCGGGCCCGCGTCGCGCTCGTCGTCGCCGACGTCGCCTGCGTCGGGTCCGTCGCCGGCGTGACCGGGCCGGGCGGGGGGGATCGGCGATGACCTGCGCGCGCCCCGCTCGCCGTCCTCGAAATCCCAGTTCCAGCGCGGGCTCATGGGCGGATGCTAGACGCCGCTTGTGTCATATGAGCAGGCTGCACTTGCCGGTGCGCGCCGGTCGCGCCAGACCCGGCGAGCCCGTCGCGCCACACCGACACACCGGGGCCGCGGCGAGACGGCCGTGAAGCCGTCCGCCGCCGTTTCCAGGAGAATCACCGCATGCACGTAACAGCGAAGGCCGATTACGCCGTACGCGCGGTCATCGAGCTGGCCGACAGCGCGCAGGAGTCCCCGCGCAAGGTCGACGACATCGCGCAGGCCCAGGGCATCCCCGTCTCCTTCCTGGAGAACATCCTCACGCAGTTGCGCTCAACCGGCATCGTGCGCAGCCAGCGAGGCCCCGAAGGCGGCTACTGGCTGGCCAAGCCCGCCGGCGAGGTGAGCCTCGCGCAGGTCATCCGCGCCGTCGAGGGTCCGCTCGTCGGCGTGCGCGGCCAGCGCCCCGAGGAGATCGAGTACGTCGGGTCCTCCGAGGCGCTGCAGCAGGTGTGGATCGCGCTGCGCGCCAACCTCAGAAAAGTGTTGGAGAATGTGACCGTCGCCGACGTCTCCAAAGGCAAGCTGCCCAAAGACGTCGTCGCGCTGACCAAGCAAGAAGAGGCCTGGGAAACCCGCTAGCGGTCCGATAGGCGGCGCGCTACGGCGTCCTCGGGCGCTCGTGTGCGAAGCACACTTCGCTTCCTGCGTCCTTGTATCGCTTGCCTCTCGCACCGCTAGAGTGTGCGGGCGATCTCGTCCTCCGGTGAGCTCAGGCGGCGAAGACGCGGGGCTGGGGGAGGCGCACGGGGAGGATCTGGCCCTCGTGGAGCTCGAGCTCGTGGGCGGTTGCGCGCGTGACCTGGGCTGAGATGTCGCGGCCGTCGGGGAGCGTCAGCTCGACGCGGACCTCGAAGCCGAGGTGCACGACGCGCTTGATCATCGCCTCGGTCGCGGCGCCGTCGTCGTGCGCGAGGATCTCCACGTCGTGCGGTCGCAGGTAGGCGTCGCCGATGCGGTTGACGGGACCGATGAAGGACATGACGAACTCGTTTGCCGGCGACTCGTAAAGCTCACGCGGCGTTCCCGTCTGCTCGATTTTTCCAGCGTTCATCACGACGATCTGCTCGGCGACCTCCATCGCCTCCTCCTGGTCGTGCGTGACGAAGATCGTCGTCACGTGGATCTCGTCGTGCAGCCGGCGCAGCCACTCGCGCAGCTCGCCGCGGACCTGGGCGTCGAGCGCGCCGAAGGGCTCGTCGAGCAGCAGCACTTTCGGTTGGACGGCGAGCGCGCGCGCGAGCGCCATGCGCTGCAGCTGCCCGCCCGAGAGCTGCGAGGGATAGCGCTCGGCGAGGCCGTCGAGGCGCACCAGTCCGAGCAGCTCCTTGACACGAGCCTCGATCTCCGCCTTCGGCCGCTTGCGTACGCTCAGCCCGAAGGCGACGTTGTCTTGAACGGTCATGTGCTTGAAGGGCGCGTAGTGCTGGAAGACGAAGCCCACGCCGCGACTGCGCGCCGGCGTGTCGGTCACCGACTCCCCACCGATCACCACCTCGCCCTCGTCGGGCGACTCCAGGCCGGCGATGATCCGCAGCAGCGTCGACTTGCCGCTTCCACTGGGTCCGAGCAGCGCCATCAGCGCACCGTCGCCGACCGTGACGGACACGTCGTCCAGCGCCGTGAACGTGCCGAAGCGCTTTATCACGTTGCGGGCCTCGATCGCCATCAGACAGCCGTATCCGCGCGGGTGCGTCGGGTCAGCAGGTTCATCAGCACGAGCGTGGCGAACGCGAGCAGGGCGAGCACGACCGCAGCCGTATAGGCGCCCGTGGCGTCGAAGTTCTCAAAGCGCGCCTGCACGAACAGGGGCAGCGTCTGCGTCTCGCCCTCGATCCGTCCCGAGACGATGCTCACCGCGCCGAACTCGCCGAGCGCTCGTGCGGTCGTCAGCACCACGCCGTAGACGACACCCCACCGGATCCCCGGCAGCGTGATTCGCCAGAAGGTCTGCCAGCCGCTGGCTCCGAGCGTCGACGCCGCCTGCTCGGCGTCGGTGCCGAGCTCGCGCAGCACGGGAATCGTCTCGCGCGCCACGAACGGCAGCGAGACGATCGCGGTGGCGAGCACCATGCCGGGGACCGAGAAGATCACCTGGATGCCGTTTTCGGCCAGCCAGTCGCCGAGCCATCCGGTTTTGCCGTAGGCGAGCACGAGCGCCAGTCCGATCACCACGGGGGAGATCGCAAACGGGAGGTCGATCAGCAGTCCGAGCAGCGCCTTGCCTTTGAAGCGCCCGCGCTCGAGCAGCAGCGCCATGCCGATGCCGAAGATCGTGTTCAACGGCACGGAGATCGCGACGATCTCCAGCGACAGCCAGAAAGCGTGCTGGGCGTTGGGTTCGCCGATCGCGTTGAGCACGGGCGTCAGGCCGTGTTCGAAGGTGCGGTAGAAGATCATCGCCACGGGGGCGAGCAGCAGCAGCGCGAGGTAGCCGAGCGCGATCGTGCGCACGCCGTACCTGCGCGCGCCGACCGCTCGATCTGCGCGCTCGCCGCCGCCGCCGCCCGGCGCGGCCCGCCCGGCGGGTAGGGGGGAGAGGGCGAGCGATCCCGACGCGCTAGAGGACATGCTTGGACCGCCAGCGCGAGAGCAGCGTGAGCGCTGCGAGCACGACGAGCGCGGCCGCCAGCAGCACGACCGAGACGGCCGCCGCGGCCGGCAGGTTTTCGTTCTGGATCTGCCCGAACACGTAGACCGAGCCGACCTCCGTTTTGAAGGGCAGGTTGCCGGTGATCAGCACCAGCGAGCCGAACTCGCCGACCGCGCGGGCGAAGCTGAGCGCGACGCCCGAGATGATCGCCGGCGTGAGGCTCGGCAGCACGATTCGGCGCAGGACGGTCAGCGGCCCGGCGCCCAGCGACTCGGCGGCTTCCTCCATCGACACGTCGAGCTCGTGCAGCACCGGCTGCACGGAGCGCACGACGAACGGCAGCGTCACGAACAGCAGCGCCAGCGCGATCGCCACGCGCGTGAACGCTACGTCGATGCCCACCGGGCTGCCCTTGCCGTAGAGCGCCAGCAGCACCACCCCGGCGACGATCGTGGGCAGCGCGAACGGCAGGTCGATCAGCGCGTTGACGACCTTCTTGCCGGGGAACTCGTCACGCACGAGCACCCAAGCGATGATCGTGCCGAATACCGCGTTGATCGCCACGACGATCGCCGAGACGACCAGCGTCAGCTTGATCGCCGCGACGGCCTCCGGGCTGGAGATCTCACGCCAGAACTGGCTCGTGCCGCCCGTGCCCGACTTGGCCAGCAGTGCCGCCACCGGCAGCAGCACAAGCACCGACAGGTAGATCCCCAGCAGGCCCTTGCCGAGCACGCTGGCGCCGCCCGCGCCCACCAGGGGCGCGCGCGGGCGCTTTACGGCGACGGCTGCGCTGCTACTTGGCAGTGGAGACCCCTTGCGATTCCTCGATCTTCGTGACGATTCCGGTTTCAGGTGCGAAGAACTCGTCGGTCACCTTCTTCCAGCCGCCCAGCGTGTCGATCGTGAACAGGCCGGCAGGCGCCGGGAAGTGCGCGCCGGACACTCCGGAGATCACGGGCCTGTACCCCTCCGCCGCCCAGATCGCCTGGCCGGCCGGCGAGACCAGGTAGTCGACGAACTTCTGCGCCGTCGCCGAGGCTGAGCCTTTGCCGACCACCGCAACCGGGTTCTGGATGAGGATCGTGTTCTTGGGGATCACGTATTCGATCGGCTGGCCCTTCTTCTGATCGGTGATCGCCTCGTTCTCGTAGTCGATCAACGCATCGCCGCGGCCGGAGACGAACGTCTGCAGCGCGTTGCGCGCGGAGCTGTCCTGGCTGACGACGTTTCCGAACATCGACTTGAGGTATTCCTGGCCCTGCGCCGGCGTCTTGCCTTCCTTCAGCTGCGCGCCGTAGGCGGCCATCACGTTCCAGCGCGCGCCGCCCGACGTGAACGGGTTGGGCGTGACCACCTGCACGCCCGGCTTGATCAGGTCCGACCAGTCTTTTATGTGCTTGGGGTTGCCCTTGCGCACGATGATCACCGCGACCGAGTTGGTCACGAAGCCATGCGTCGTGTTCTGGTTCCAGTCCGAGGAGACCAGTCCGGCCTTGACGAGTCGTTCGACGTCGGGTTCCAGCGAGAAGTCGACGACGTCGGCGTGCAGCCCGTTGGATACCGCACGACTCTGTTCGCCCGAGGGACCGTAGGACTGCTTGAAGCTCACGCCCTTGCCCTCCGCCGTGGCCTGGAACGCCGGGATCAGTTTTTCGAAGGCCGGCTGTGGCGTGGAGTAGGCGACGAGCGTCAGGCTGCCGCTCGAGCCGCCGGAGCCGGAGGAGCCGCAGGCGCTCAGGGCAAGCGCGACAGCGCAGATCGAAACGAGCGCGACAAGGGTTCTTTTCGTCATAGCCACTTTCTTCATCGGAGTAATCGAGAGCATCGAAGACGTGATACTAGAGGAAACTAATCGCGTAAACAAGATCGGGATTAGCAAGTTTGTGTCCGGCGAATAAGAGACATGTGTTGCTAAGTGACGCGCCGCGGCGTTGAATTTGTAGGCTCACGCCGCATAAGCCCCCGTTTGACGGGCGTTCTGGCGGGGTAACCCGATTAGTGTCCCAGCGGGTCCGCCGGCCCTGCGATCCCCAACCCTCGACGTCTACCTCAGGAGATCCCTCTCGATGTCAGCATCCGCTGCAGCCGCCGTTGCCACGCCAGCCGCGACCGACGCCGCCGAGGCCGCCGTGCAGGCCATCTCCGGCTCGGCTGGCCAGGACGTGACCTTCTCGCTGGCGCTCAGCCAGGATCAGAAGGACATCCGCGACTGGGTGCACGGCTTCGCCGCCGACGTCGTTCGTCCGGCTGCGCACGAGTACGACGAGAAGGAGCAGACGCCCTGGCCGATCATCCAGGAGGCCGCGAAGATCGGCCTTTACGGCTTCGAAGGCATGGCGCAGTTCTTCGCCGACCCCTCAGGGTTGGGCCTGCCGCTCGTCAACGAGGAGCTGTTCTGGGGCGACGCCGGCATCGGCATGTCGATCATGGGCACGGAGCTGGCCGTCGCGGCGATCTTCGGACAGGGCTCGCCCGAGCAGATCGGCGAATGGATCCCGCGCTGCTTCGGCACCGTCGACGACGTCAAGGTTGCCGCCTTCTGCGCCTCAGAGCCCAACGCGGGCTCGGACGTATCCGGCGTGCGCACCACGGCGAAGCTCGACGAGGCGGCGGGCGAGTGGGTGCTCAATGGCCAGAAGGCCTGGGCGACGAACGGCGGCATCTCAGACGTGCACGTGGTGATCGCCTCGGTCGATCGCGAGCTGGGCTCCAAAGGTCACGCCGCGTTCGTCGTGCCGATGTCCGAGGCCAAGGGCATCTCACAGGGCACGAAGGTCTCAAAGCACGGCTTGCGCGCCTCGCACACCGCCGACGTGTTCCTCGACGACTGCCGCATCCCCGCCGGTTACGTGCTCGGCGGCAAGGACAAGCTCGACGAGCGCCTGGCGCGCGTGCGCGAGGGCAAGAAATCCAAGTCCCAAGCGGCGATGCAGACATTCGAGGCCTCGCGCCCGACGGTCGGCGCGCAGGCGCTCGGCATCGCCCGCGCGGCATACGAGTACTCGCTGGAGTACGCCAAGGAGCGCGAGCAGTTCGGGCGCAAGATCATCGAGAACCAGGCGATCGCCTTCACGCTCGCGCGCATGAAGCTGGAGATCGACGCGGCGCGCCTGCTGGTGTGGCGCGCCTCGTGGATGGGCCGCAACCAGGTCCCGTTCGAGAACGCCGAGGGCTCGATGAGCAAGCTCAAGGCCGGCGAGGTCGCCGTCTGGGCCACCGAGCGCGCGATCCAGATCCTCGGCGGCAACGGCTACACGCGCGAGTTCCCTGTCGAGCGCTGGCACCGCGACGCCAAGATCTACGACATCTTCGAGGGCACCGCCGAGATCCAGCAGCTGGTGATCTCGCGGGCGATCTCAGGGATGCACATCAAGTAGGTCGGCCACGCAGGGCCGAGCACGTCGGCCGGCCACGCAGGCGGCCGCAGTCGCCGGCTCAGGCCTGTTCGACCTCGATCTCGGGGGCGTCGGTCCGCAGCAGCGTCGGTTCCTCATCCGTCTCGGGCGAGGCGCCGAGCGGGTCCGTCTGGCCCGGCACGCTGAGCTTCAGCCAGGGACGCTTGACCACGAGCCAGCTCGCGCCGCCTGCCAGCAGTGCGGCGCAGAGGATCCAGCCGAGCGCGGTGGTGCCCACGCCGACGTACTTCAGGCCGGATGCGCCGATCACGAACGTGATGACGGGCCGGATGAAGCGGTCGGGCGCGCTCGAGGAGAGCAGCGATCCGATGAACACCGCCGGCACGCTGCCGATGATCAGCGACGTCGTCACGCCGAACTCGACATGGCCGAAGGCCAGCGCCCCCAACGCGGCCGCCAGCGTCAGCGGCACGGCTTGGGTCAGATCGGTGCCGACGAGCTGGTTGGCGCCCAGCATCGGATAGAGAAACAGCAGCATGATGATCATCAGCGAGCCCGAGCCGACGGAGGTGATGCCGACGACGATCCCGCCGATCATGCCGATGGCGACCGTGCGCAGCGGGCGGGGGGCGATCTCGTGCACGATCCCCGTTCTGTCCTCCCCTGAGCGCCGGTCGAGGACGTAGCGGAGCACCATGGCGCTGGCCCCGATCAGCAGCGCGATGCCGAGCGCGAGCTCGATGTTTTTCTGAGCCGTTTTCGCGTGGCCCATCAACGACAGCAGATAGGAGCCGAAGAACGCCATCGGCACCGAGCCGAGCACCATCCAGCCGACCAGCCGCAGGTTGACCGTTTTCTGGCGCAGGTGCACCGCGGCGCCGATCGGGCGCATCATCACGGCGGCCACCAGGTCGCTGGAGATCGCGGAAGACGGCTGCACGCCGAACAGCAGGATCAACATCGGCGTCATCAGAGCGCCGCCGCCCGCGCCGGTCATGCCGACGAGAAAACCGATGACAGCGCTCCCCAGGACTATGTATGGATCGACGTGAATTGCCCTCCCTCCGCGGGCGACAGTAGCGAACCCTGGTCGTCGCGGCCAGCGATTCGCCTGGAGCGGATGCGGTCCTACGTGCTGGAGACGGTTCGTTGGACGGGCTTGCAGCGCGAGCGCTGAGCGAGAGGGCGCGCTACCAGGCCTGCTGGCAGTGGCAGTGCGGGCAGTCGACCGTTGTGGAAACGGCCGCGCGAAAGACGAAGCCGCACGAGCACGCATAGGACGCCTCGTCGAGCGGGCCGCCGGCGCTGCGTACGCGCGCGACGGCCAGGTCGGCGACGCGCGCCGGCGCACTGGGAGCCGGGCGAATCGACGCACGCCTGTGCTGGTCAGCTCGCGCGCGTCGACGCTCGCGCAGGGTGTGGGGGAAACTCGTTCGCGGCATGGCTCTACGTGCAAAGACTCTGCTCATCAGCAAAGGTTTCGCTTTGCAGGCCCGATTCCCTCGCGAAGGGGACGCGCGCTGGACGATCTCCGACGGCGCTCCGCGGCGGCACGGCGGATGTGGGGGTCTGAGATAATGGCCTCGATGAACCCCGCGCGTAAGCGAACGGTGCGGTTGGTGGTGGCGTTGAGCGCGGCAGTCGTGCTGGCCTCCGCGTTGATCTACACGAGCTTCAGCGCCGCCAGCCCCGCGCTCAGCCCGAGCCAGCTCGTCCGTCAGGCGCAGCCGGGTCGCAGCTATCAGCTGACCGGCACGGTCGTTCGCGGCTCGGTCCGTCACGTCGGCAACACGCTCGACTTCAGCGTCGCCGATCGCGCCGGCGCGACGAAGATCCCCGTCGCCTACACCGGCACCGTGCCCGACCCGTTCCGCGAAGGGCGCGAGGTGATCGTCACCGTCGACAAGCAGGGCGGACGCTACGTGGGTGAACGCGACTCGCTGATCACCAAGTGCCCGTCGAAGTACAAGGCCGCTCCGGCGGGCGAGAAGCAGAACTACTGAGTGGCCGAGCTCGGCCGCATCTGCCTGCTGCTGGCGCTCGTCGTGTGCGTTTACGGCATCGGCGCGTCGCTGTACGGCGTGCGCAGTGGGCGCATGGAGTACGTGGAGTCGGGGCGGCGCGCCGTCTATGCGCTGGCGATCGTGCTCACGGCGGCGTTCGCCATCCTCGAGCTCGCCTTCCTGCGCGACGACTTCGCGTTCAACACCGTGGCGGACACGTCCAGCCGCACGACGCCGACCTTCTATCGCGCGGCCGCGGTTTGGTCATCGCAGGAAGGCTCGCTGCTGCTGTGGGCCTGGCTGCTGTCGCTGTGGTCGAGCCTCGCGCTGTTTCTCGTGCGCAAGCGAATGCGCGACGTGGGCGCCTATGCGCAGGCGATCCTGCTCGGCTTCGGGGCCTTCTTCATCGCGCTGATGATCTTCTACGCGACGCCGTTTGCGACGACCAGCCCCAGGCCTGCCGAAGGCGTCGGGCTGGACCCGCTGCTGCGCTTCCCGACGATGATGATCCACCCGCCGATGCTGTACTCCGGTTATACGCTGTGCACGATCCCGCTGGCCTTTGCGATGGGCGCGCTGCTGGCGCGCCGTGTCGACGCCGACTGGATCCGCGCCACGCGGCGCTTCGCGTTCGCCGCGTGGCTGTTCCTCGGCGTGGGCATCCTGCTCGGCGCCCGCTGGTCCTACGCGGAGCTCGGCTGGGGCGGCTACTGGGCGTGGGATCCGGTAGAGAACGCCGCGCTGATGCCGTTTCTG
>DATHJQ010000328.1:0-3003 GCA_035286505.1 Solirubrobacteraceae bacterium
CGAAGCGGCGCGGTGCTGCTGCTCGGCAGCGCGACGCCACGCGCGGAGAGCGCACGGCGCGTCGCGCGCCTGACGCTGCGCGAGCGGGTTGACGGACGCCCGCTGCCGGCGGTGGACGTGCTGGACATGCGCGGCGACTCATCGGAGATCGCCCAGCACGGCCTGCACCCGGCGACCGCACAGGCGCTGAGCGAGGTGCGCGCGACGCGTGAGAAGGCGATCGTGCTGCTCAACCGCCGCGGCTGGTCGAACTTCCTGTCATGTCGCTCCTGCGGGCATGTGTGGGGCTGTCCGCACTGCGACGTGGCGCTGGTGCTGCATCGCGCGGGCGGCTTTGTCGCCTGCCATCACTGCGGCCATCGCGAGCGCGCGCCGCAGCGCTGCGACGCCTGCGCCTCGACCTCGGTGGCGCGCCACGGCGGGGGCACCGAGCGCCTGCAGCACGAACTGGCGGCGGTGCTCGACGAGGACGGCGCCTTTCCGGTCTTTCGCCTCGACGCCGATGTCCTCTCTGGAGCCGGCGCGGCGGCGCAGGCGCCCGCCGCGAGCGCGCGCGGCGACGTAGGCGCGCTGCTGCGGCGCTTTGAGGCCGCGCGGTGCGGCGCGCTGATCGGCACGCAGATGGTGGCCAAGGGCCACGACTTCCCGGACGTGACGCTCGGCGTGGTGCTCGACGCCGACGCGACGCTTCGCTTTCCGGACTTCCGCGCGGAGGAGCGCACGTTCGCGCTGATCGCGCAGCTGGCCGGGCGCGTCGGGCGGGGTGCAAAGGGGCGCGTGCTCGTGCAGACGCTCGCGCCGGACGCTCGCGCGATCGCCCTCGCCGCGCGCCACGACAGCGACGGCTTCCTGGCGGGCGAGCTGCAGCGGCGCGAGGCGCTGAGCTACCCGCCGTTCTCGCACCTGATCAGGGTCGTGTGCTCGGCCGAGCGCTCCGATCGCGCGCGCGACGCGGCGAGCGCCGTGCGCGACCGCTTCGCTGCTCACATGCGCGAGTCCATGGCGGGCGGCGCGGCCGGCGCGACGGTGCTTGGCCCTGCTTCGCTGTTTCGTCTGCGTGGACGCGAGCGCGAGGTGCTCGTCATCAAGGCGGCCGAGCGGCGCAGCGCGGTCCAGGCCGTCGGCGAGGCCGTGCAGGCGGTCTCGGCCGGGCGCGAGCACCCGGGTGTGAACTTCAGCGTGGACGTCGATCCGCAATAGCGCGCGGCAGCGGCCGCGGGGCAGGTCGCGCGCTCGAGCGGCTCGGCATTTTGTCGAGGTGCCCTTACGGGGTCTGCACGAGTGGATAGCGTGACGCCCCTTCAAACCATGAGCACAGGGGGAATCCAGTGACGCACAGGCGATCGCGGGTGAGTGTGGCCTTCTACGCATTGCGCAGGGGCTCGTCGGGTTTCGCGTTGGGCGCACGCGCCGCGCTTGCAGCGATCGTGGCGATGTCGCTGATCGGCTGCTGCGCCTCCTCGGCATCGGCGGTGGTCGTCCATCTCGAAAGCGGGCAGGCGGTGAGCTATCAGCCCCTGCATGGCGTCAGCAGGCCGAAAGCCTTCGACACCTTCTTCTCCAACCTCGATTACAACGGCGGCCCGGTGATGCCGTCGAACACGAACTACGCCTTCTACTGGCGGCCCTCCGGAGCGCCCGCCTACCCGACCGAATATCAAGCCGGCGTCAACCAGTTCTTCGAAGATCTCGCCCACGACAGCGGCGGCCACGAAAACGTCGAGTCGGTTTCGGCCCAGTACAACGACGCGGCGGGGCAGTCCGCGAGCTACGACTCGCATTTCGGCGGCGTGATCGTAGACGAAGACCCCTATCCGGCCAACGGCTGCACCCGTGCAGCGATATGCCTCACCGACGCCCAGCTTCGCAACGAGCTCGCCAGCTATGTCACGGCTCACGGCCTTCCCCACGATCTGTCCCACGAGTACTTCCTGCTCACGCCGCCCGGAGTGGAAGATTGCTTTGAACCGGGCGCCGCGAGCTTCTGCTCGGCCGGCAGCACGCGACCGGCCTTCTGCGCGTATCACGGCAACATCACGCTGGGCGAAAGCGAGCTCATCTACGCCAACGATCCATATGTGACCGGCAACGAAGGCTGCGACGACGGCGAACATCCCAACGGCAAACCGTCCGATGGCGCGCTCCAAGGCGGGCTCAGCCACGAGCACAACGAGTCGACCACCGACCCGGAACCGAACAATGCCTGGACCGACTTCGCGACCGGCGAAGAAACGGGCTACGAGAACGGCGATAAGTGCCGTACATTCGAACCCGCGGTGGAATTTGGGACGCCGCTCGGAAAAGCGCCCAACGGCGCAAAATACAACCAGGTCATAAACGGTCATCTCTACTGGTATCAGCAGGAGTGGAGCAACCAGGGCCACAAATGTGTGCAGCGCTTGACGTTCAGCGGCGTTGAGCCGACCGCGACGTTCACCAACGAAACGACGGTTGGTGAAGAAGTGGAGTTCGACGCCAGCGGATCCACGGCCCCAGGCGGTGTCGCGCGCTACAGCTGGCAGTTCGACGATGGGCCGGGGATCAGTGAAGAAAGCGAAGAGACCAGCTCTCCGACGATCTCTCACGAATTCCCCGAAGCAGGCGCCTATCGCGTCGCGCTGACGGTGTTCGCCAGCGATGGCACGAGCATCGGCACAGCGCGCACGATTGGCGTGAACGACGCGTCGCCCGTAGCGGCGTTCTCGTTGACGACCGCGACGCCGACTGTGGGTGTGCCGGTGTTCTTCAACGGCTCGGGCTCGCACGATCCGGACGGTTTGATCGCCAAGTATTCCTGGGACTTCGGTGATGGATCGGCGACCGCAAGCGGGAGCGCCCCATCGCACACCTACGCTGCCGCGGGGTCACACGAAGTCACCTTGACCGTGACCGACGCCACCGGCCTGAGCTCCAGCGTGACCCACGCGGTGATCGTCGCCAACCCGGCTTCCTCCGGCGGCGGCGGCGGGGGCGGCGAAAGCGCAGGCGGTGGCTCGAGCACGT
>DATHJQ010000329.1:0-9790 GCA_035286505.1 Solirubrobacteraceae bacterium
CATCAACTGAGAGGCTCGCCGAAGCGCTCTGAGAACGCGAACTCCTCGACCGGCTTGCGCGAGAGCCGCTGCGGCCAGTCGTCTGCGCGCTGGCCGACGCCGATGTGCGCCGCGAGCGCCACGTCGTCGGGGATCCCGAGCAGCGGCTTGACCGCGGCCTCGGCGGGCACCAGCAGTGTCGTCATCGCCGCGCCCAGCCCCTCGTTGCGCAAGGCGAGCAGCAGGTTCTGCACGAACGGATAGATCGAGGCGCCGCCGACGATGCTCTGGCGCGGCAGCTTCGCGTCGGTCACCGCAAGGTCCTCCAGACGCACGCAGACGACGAGGTGCAGCGGCACCTCGTGCAGGCGCTGGGCGTATTCGTCGGCCCGCCGCACCATGCGCACGCGCGCGGCGTCGAAGTCGTCGGGGCTGCGCAGCATCTGCGCGCCGCCCGTCTGCTCCATGTAGGCGTCCCACGACGGCACGTACAGGTCGCGCAGCGCCCGGCGCCGCTCGGCGTCGCGCACGACGACCACACGCCAGCCCTGGCGGTTGCCGCCGCTGGGCGCAAAGCGCGCGTTGTCGAGCGCGCGACGCAGAACCTCCGGCGCCACCGGGTCCTCGGCGAAGCGCCGGCTGGTCGGCGCGCAGCGCATCGCCTCGTAGAGCTCCATGCACGCAACCTAGCGGCTGGCGTACTCGACGCGCTTGATCACCTTCGCCGGCAGCCCGGCGGCGATGGAGAACGGCTCGACGTCGCGCGTGACGACGCTGTTGGCGCCGATCACGCAGCGCTCGCCGATCGTCACGCCGCTGGTCACGACGACGTTCGCGCCCAGCCAGCAGTTGTCGCCGATGCGCGTCGGCCCCTTGCTCTGAAACCCCTGCCAGGTGATCGGCCTGTCTGGGTCGTCGAAGCGATGGCTGGCGTCGCTGACGAAGCAGCCGTTGGCGAGCATGCAGTGCTCGCCGATCTCCACGAGGCGCTCGGCGGCGACCATCACGCCGAGGTTGAGAAAGCTGCCGGCGCCGATGCGCACGCGCGCGTCGCCGGGAGCGGTGATCCAGACGCCCGGCTCCAGCAGAACGCCGGCGCCCACCTCCAAGCGCCCCTGACGCAGCGCCTCGAGCACGTTGCCGTGCAGCGGCCAGCGCACGAACGCCTCGCGGCGCATGAAGTGCAAATGGATCTGCGCGCGGTTCCAGGGCAGCGAGTTGCGCTCATACCAGCGCCACTTCTGCGCCCACAGGCGCGCGCGCGACGCGCTCGCGTTCAAGCGGCGACCTTGGCGGGGCGCCCGCGAGCGGCGCCCTTGCCCGAGCGATCCTCTGAGCGCTTGACGACTGGCGTCAGGATCTCGGCCAGGAACTGCCCGGTGTGCGAGCCCGGCTCGGCCGCGACCTCCTCGGGCGTGCCGGCGGCGATCGCCATGCCGCCCTCCTCCCCGCCCTCCGGGCCCATGTCGATCAGCCGGTCGGCCGACTTGATCACGTCGAGGTTGTGCTCGATCACGAGCATCGTGTTGCCGGCGTCGACCAGCCGCTGGAGCACGCCGAGGAGTCGCCGGACGTCTTCGAAGTGCAGAACGGTCGTGGGCTCGTCGAGGATGTACAGGGTGCGTCCGGTGGCGACCTTGGAGAGCTCGGTCGCGAGCTTGACGCGCTGGGCCTCGCCGCCGGACAGCGTCGTCGCCGGCTGGCCGAGGCGGACGTAGCCCAGGCCGACCGCGTTGAGCGTCTCCAGGCGCCGGCGGACCTTGGGGATGTGCTGGAAGAACTTCAGCGCCTCCTCGACGGGCATGTCCAGCACGTCGGCGATGCTCTTGCTCTTGAAGCGCACTTCCAGCGTCTCGCGGTTGTAGCGCTTGCCGTGGCACTGCTCGCACGGCACGTACACGTCGGGCAGGAAGTGCATCTCGATCTTGATCTGCCCGTCGCCGCGGCAGACCTCGCAGCGCCCGCCCTTGACGTTGAAGCTGAAGCGGCCCGGCTTGTAGCCGCGGATGCGCGCCTCCTGGGTCTTTGAGAACAGGTCGCGGATCACGTCGAACAGCCCCGTGTAGGTGGCCGGGTTCGAGCGCGGCGTGCGCCCGATCGGCGACTGGTCGACGGCGATGATCTTGTCCAGCTGGTCGAGACCATGGATCGCGCGGTGCGCACCGGGGCGCTGGCGCGCGCGGTGCAGGCGGTTGGCGACGGCCTTGTAGAGCACTTCGTTGACGAGCGTCGACTTGCCCGAGCCCGACACGCCGGTCACGCACGTCAGCACGCCCAGCGGGATGCGCACGTCGATGTCGCGAAGGTTGTGTTCTGAGGCGCCGAGGATCTCCACGTAGGAGCTCGGCGTTCGCCGCTTCTGCGGCGCCTCGATCGTGCGCGTTCCCGCCAGGAACTGCCCGGTCAGCGAGCCCTTCACGCGCTGCACCTGCGCCGCCGTGCCCTGCGCGACGATCCGCCCGCCGTGCTCGCCGGCGCCCGGGCCGAGGTCGACGAGATGATCGGCGCTGCGCATCGTCTGCTCGTCGTGCTCGACGACTATCACCGTGTTGCCGAGGTCGCGAAGTCGCTCGAGCGTCGCGATCAGCTTGGAGTTGTCGCGCTGGTGCAGGCCGATCGAGGGCTCGTCGAGGATGTACAGGACGCCGACCAGCGACGAGCCGATCTGGGTCGCCAGGCGAATGCGCTGCGCCTCGCCGCCCGACAGCGTCGCGGCCGCGCGGTCCATCGACAGGTAGCCGATGCCGACGTTCTCCAAGAACTGCAGCCGCTCGGAGATCTCGCGCAGGATCAGCCGCGCGACATGGCGGTCGGTATCCGACAGCTCGACCTCCTCCAGCCACTCCAGCGCGCGCCGGGCCGACAGCGCGCAGAACTGCTCGATGCGCGTTCCGCCGACGGTCACCGCGCGCGACTCCGCGCGCAGGCGCGCCCCGCCGCACACCGGACAGGCGCGCAGCGACATGAACTCCTCGATCTTCTCGCGCGTCCACTCCGAGTCGGTCTCTCGGTAGCGGCGCTGCAGGTTCTTGACGATTCCCTCAAAGCGCGTCGCGTACGACCGCCGCCGGCCGTAGCGGTTGCGGTAGCTGACGTGCACCGGCTCGCCGTTGGTGCCTTCCAGGAACAGGTTGCGATGCTCCTGCGCCAGCTCTTCCCATGGCGCCTCGAGGTCGACCCCGTAGCGGTCGGCGATCGCCTCGGTGACCTGCTCGTAGTAGTTAGAGGTGCTGTTCGCCCATGGCGCCAGCGCGCCTTCGGCGATCGACAGCGTCGGGTCCGGCACGACCAGCTCGGGATCGATCTCCATCTGCGAGCCCAGGCCGGTGCAGCGGTCGCACGCGCCGTGGGGCGAGTTGAAAGAGAAGATGCGCGGCTCCAGCTCGACCAGCGACGGGCCGTGCTCGGGGCAGGCGAAGCGCTCTGAGAACGTGAACGTCGTGCCGGGCTCCGGCACCTCGCCGGGGACGATCTGCGCCGCCGCGGCGCGTGGACCCTTCGCTCCCCTGGCGCCCTTGGCCTCCGCCGCCGCCTCGCTTGGCTCACTCCTGGCAGCGCCCGCCGAGCGACCGACTATCTCGATCTCCACGAGCCCGTCCGCCAGCCCCACCGCCGTCTCGATCGAGTCCGCCAGGCGCTTGCGCACGTCGTGTCGCATCGCCAGGCGGTCGATGACGACGGAGATGTCGTGCTTGTAGCGCTTGTCGAGCACGATCGACTCCTCCAGCATGCGCACGCGGTCGTCGATCTTCACGCGCGCGAAGCCGTCGGTGCGCAGCTCCTCCAGGAGCTTTCCGTACTCGCCCTTGCGCCCGCGCACGACCGGGGCCAGCACCATGAAGCGCGTACCCTCGGCCAGCTCCATCGCCTGGTCGATGATCTGCTCGGCCGACTGGCCGACGATCGGGCGCCCGCAGATCGGGCAGTGCGGCTTGCCGACGCGCGACCACAGCAGGCGCAGGTAGTCGTAGATCTCGGTGACCGTGCCGACCGTCGAGCGCGGGTTGCGCGAGGTCGTCTTCTGGTCGATCGAGATAGCCGGCGAAAGACCCTCGATCGAGTCCACGTCCGGCTTGTCCATCTGGCCCAGGAACTGGCGCGCGTAGGCCGACAGCGACTCCACATAGCGACGCTGGCCCTCGGCGTAGATCGTGTCGAAGGCCAGCGAGCTCTTGCCCGAGCCGGACAGCCCGGTGATCACGACCAGCGCATCGCGCGGCAGCGAGAGCGAGATGTCCTTCAGGTTGTGCTCGCGCGCCCCCGAAACGACTATCTGGTTGCCGGCCGGCATCTAGCTGTTCATTCTATGACTACGAACAGATGTTCGGTTGTCCCATTCCCATCGCATCGGTCGGATTAGTCGGTAGGAATCCATGCTAGATTGGTATGAATGCGCACGAAGGTTTCCGAGAAGGGGCAGATCACCGTCCCCAAGTCGGTGCGCGAGCGCCTCGGGATCCGTCCCGGCGACGAGCTCGACGTCGTTGACGAGGGCGGCAGGATCGTGCTCTCCAAGGCGGCCTCCGACGACCCCGTCTCGGCCGTGTACGGCATCCTCGGCACCAACCTCGACACTGACACGATCATCGAGGAAATGCGCGGACCCGTCGACGCGGTTTGATCACAGCCGTCGACACAAACGTCTTGATCGACGTGCTCGGCGCAAACGCAACGTTCGGCCCCGTCTGCAGTCGCGCGATCAGACGGTGCCTCGGCGACGGCGCCCTGGTGGCGTGCGAGATCGTGTGGGCCGAGACCACCGCGAACTTTGTGAGCGGCGAGGCCGCGCGGACTGCCCTCGGACGGCTTCGCGTGGAGTTCTCAGCCGTCGAGCTCGCCTCGGCAGCCGCCGCCGGCGAGAGCTGGCGGCGCTACCGCCAGGCGGGCGGCAGCCGGCAGCGCGCCGCCCCCGACTTCTTCATCGGCGCACACGCGCTGCGCCAGGCCGATCGCCTCCTGACGCGCGACCGCGGCTTCTATCGAGGCTACTTCGACAACCTGGAGATCCTGGATCCGACCGCTTGAGCGCAGCGATCAGCCCTCGATAGCCGCGTACACCTCGTTTATCAGCTTGCCCCTGTCGGCCAGCTGGAAGTTCTCAGCGAGGTAGCGGTCGGCGTCCTCGCGCGACTCGCCGTTGAGCGCCATGTTCAGCGCGATCAGGCGTGCGCCGTCGAGGTCGCCGCCCTCCGGCGCCTCGGGGTCGGCGTGCACGTCAGGCTCGGCGACCTCGGCCGGCGAAAGCGGCGGCGGGTCCGCCTGCGCGGCTCGCACGTGCGGCGCCGCCGCGCCCGACGGCGGCGGTGGGCTTGGCGGGGCCGGTACCCTGCCGGCCATCTGCGGCGCGGGAAGCGGCGGCGCAGGCGGCGTGGGGACCGAAGGTTGAGCCGCTGGTTCGCCGGCCACGGCGCGGGTGGCCGTCTGCCCGGCCGCGGCGTCGTAGAGCTCGCCCATGTTCTTCTCGACCGCGCTCAGGTCCGCCGCCAGGCGGTCGGCGCCGGTGCGCACGCTGTCGATCAGCGTGCTTACCTGAGCGTCCATCGCCGCGACGCGCTCGAGCAGGACGGCCGTGGCCTGGGCCACGGCGGCGACGTGCGAAC
This sequence comes from Solirubrobacteraceae bacterium, assembly GCA_035286505.1. GTDB lineage: Bacteria > Actinomycetota > Thermoleophilia > Solirubrobacterales > Solirubrobacteraceae > Palsa-744. Next base: position 5,580 of record DATHJQ010000329.1, read on the forward strand.
GCGCCTGCGCGACGGCCTCCTCGCGCGTGCGCGCGGCGTCGCGGTCGGCCTCCTCGCGCGTCGTGTGCGCGCTGTCCTGTGCGTCGCGCCGCAGCTCGGCTGCCGTCGCCTCGGCCGCGGCGAGGATGCTCTGCACCTGCGTGCCGGCCGTCGAGGCCAGCGAGGTCTGCGCGCCGCCGTCGGAGAGCTCGCGCTGCAGCTGCTCGATCTCGCCGGCGAGCGCGCGCAGGTGCGCGTCCACGGCGGCCGGCTCGTAGCCGCGCCGGGAGATCGGGAAGTCGCGCCGCTCGATCGCCTGACGGTCGATGTCCACGGCGGCCATCCTAGGCGATGTCGCGCGTCGGAGCCTCACGCGCGGCGGCGTGCTCAGCGTCCACCGCCTGTGCGTCCTCGCGTGTCTCGCCGGGCTCCTCCGGCGCCTCGCTGGAATGGATCTCGCGCAGGTCGCGGCGCAGCTCGCGCAGCTCGTCGCGCAGCTGCGCGGCGTACTCGAAGCGCAGATCGTCGGCCGCCGCGATCATCTCCTCCTCCAGCTCGACGAGCATCCGCTCGAGCTCGTGCTTGGGCATCTCGCCCGCCGTCGCGGACTTGCGCCTGGAGCGCTTGCGCCGGGGAACCTTCGACTCGGCCTGCAGGAACTCGGCGATGTCGGAGATGCCCTTGACGATCGTCGCCGCGGTGATCCCGTGCTGCTCGTTGTAGGCGACCTGGATCTCGCGCCGACGATCGGTCTCCGAGATGGCGGCTCTCATCGCCTTGGTCTCCTTGTCGGCGTACATCAGAACGGTCCCTTCCACATTGCGTGCCGCCCGCCCGATCGTCTGGATCAGCGAGGTCTCCCCGCGCAGGAAGCCCTCCTTGTCGGCGTCGAGGATCGCCACCAGCGAGACCTCCGGCAGGTCCAGGCCCTCGCGCAGCAGGTTCACGCCGACGAGCACGTCGTACTCGCCCAGGCGCAGGTCGCGGATGATCTGGATGCGCTCGAGCGTGTCGATCTCCGAGTGCAGGTAGCGCGTCTTGAAGCCCATCTCCAGCAGGTACTGCGAGAGATCCTCGGACATCTTCTTCGTCAGCGTCGTCACGAGCACGCGCTCGTCGCGCTCGGTGCGCTTGCGCACCTCGTTCATCAGGTCGTCGATCTGGTTCTTGGTCTCGCGCACCTCCACCCGCGGATCGACGATTCCCGTGGGGCGCACGATCTGCTCGACGATGCGCGTCGAGTTCGAGCGCTCGTACTCCCCGGGCGTCGCCGAGACGAACAGCAGCTGCGGCGTGATCGAGAGGAACTCCTCGAAGCGCTGCGGGCGGTTGTCCAGCGCGCTGGGCAGGCGAAAGCCGTAGTCCACCAGCGTCTGCTTGCGCGAGCGGTCGCCCTCATACATGCCGCCTATCTGCGGCACGGTCTGATGGGACTCGTCGATGAAGCAGATGAAGTCGTCGGGGAAGTAGTCGATCAGGCAGTACGGCCGCTCGCCCGGCTGGCGTTTGTCGAGGATCCGCGAGTAGTTCTCGATTCCCGAGCAGAAGCCCATCTCGCGCAGCATCTCCATGTCGTACTGCGTGCGCTGGCGCAGGCGGTGGGACTCCAGCAGCTTGCCCTCGGCCTCCAGTTGCTCGCAGCGCAGGTTCAGTTCCGCGCCGATCGCCTCGACGCCGTCCTCGATCGTGCCTTCCTTGACGTTGTAGTGCGTGGCCGGCCAGATCGCCACGTGCTCCAGGTCGTCTTCGATCAGCTCGCCGGTCAGCGGGTCGAAGTGCTGCAGGCGCTCGACCTCGTCGCCGAACAGGGTCGCGCGGAAGGCCGTCTCGGCATAGGCGGGGAAGACCTCGAGCGTCTCGCCGCGCACGCGGAAGGTGCCGCGCGAGAGAACCGTGTCGTTGCGCTGGTACTGGATCGACACGAGCTTTCGCAGCAGCGCGTCGCGGTCGATCTCCTGGCCGCGGTTGAGGATCTGCATGTTCATCTCATACGTCTCCGGCGAGCCCAGGCCGAAGATGCACGAGACCGAGGCCACGACGATCACGTCGCGACGCGCGAACACCGCGGCGGTCGCCGCGTGGCGCAGGCGGTCGACCTCCTGGTTGATCGCCGAGTCCTTCTCGATATACAGGTCGCGGCTGGGCACGTAGGCCTCGGGCTGGTAGTAGTCGTAGTAGGACACGAAGTACTCGACGGCGTTGTCGGGGAAGAACGTGCGGAACTCGTTGCACAGCTGCGCGGCGAGCGTCTTGTTGTGCGCGATCACCAGCGTCGGGCGCTGCACGGCCTCGATCACGCCGGCCATCGCCATCGTCTTGCCGGTGCCCGTCGCGCCGAGCAGCGTCTGGAACCGCTCGCCGGACTCGACCCCCTCGGCCAGCGCGGCGATCGCCTTGGGCTGGTCGGCGGTCGGCGTGAAGACGGAGTCGAGCTTGAAGTCGGGCATCCCGTCTACCGTAGCGAGCGCCCCGGCTCGGCTGGCCGCGCGCCTACCGGCGCAGCCCGAGCTCGCGCGCGTAGGCGTCGCGATAGTCCTGCTTGGCGCCGAGCACGCGTTCGACGTACGCGCGCGTCTCCGGGAAGGGAATCGTCGCGACGGTCAGCTGTCCCCCGTGCGCTCGCGCCCGCGCCGCCCAGCGGTCGACGTTGGCCAGGCCACCGTTGTACGCCGCCACCGCCAGCATCTCGTTGCCGTCGTAGTGGTCGAGCAGGTAGCGCAGGTAGTAGCTGCCGTAGGCCACGTTGATGCTCGGCGTGGCCAGGTCGCTCGCGGTGAACTGGCTGCCGCCCGACAGGTGCGCGATGAAGTACGCGGTATCCGGAAGGATCTGCATCAGACCCTCGGCGCCTGCCGAGGACTGGTGCGGGGCGAATTTCGACTCGGCATATATGACCGCAGCGATCAGCGCGGGGTCCAGGCGCTTTTCAGCGGCCTGCTTGCGGATAACGTCGGCGTTCGTCAGCGGCAGCCCCAGTTTGCCGACGGCGTGGTTGACCTCGGATGCGACGAGCACGACGACAAGGCCCGCCAGCGCGAGCGCCGTGAGCGTGCCGAGCGTGCGCCGGCTGATCGTCCGCGCCGTCCGCCGCCGGCCCATGGCCACCTGCCGGCTCATACCTCTAGCTTGTCAAGAACCGCCGACAACACCTGTTCCAACTCCTCTTCTGAGCCATCGTTGCGCACCACGTACGTCGCCCGTCGCGCCTTCTCCTCCTGCGACAGCTGACGGGCGGAGCGCTCGTCCGCCGATGCGTGCCCGCGCGCCGACGCGCGCCGGCGCCGCACGGCCTCATCCGAGACGACCGCGATCGTCGCGTCGTAGAGGCCGTCCAGTCCCGCCTCGAACAGCAGCGGCACCTCGACGACGGCGGCGCGCGGCAGGTCGGCGCCCCCCCCGCGCGCGGCGCGCGCCTCGCTCAGCCAAGCGGCCACGCGCGCGCCCACCAGCGGCCACAGCAGCCCCTCCAGCCACGCGCGCTCCTCGTCGCTGGCGAATGCGCGCTCGGCCACCGCCGAGCGGTCGACGACGCCGTCCGGCGCGACCTGCTCGCCCCAGCGCTCGACGACCGCATCGCGCAACTGCTCGTCGTGCGCGTACAGCTCGTGCACGACCGCGTCGCTGGACAGCACGGCCGCGCCCAGCCGCTCCAGCGCCACCAGCGCGGTCGACTTGCCCGCGCCCATGCCTCCGGTCAGCCCGACGAAGGGCACCACCGGCTCCACCCGCCCGGCGCCGCTCAGACGGCTTCAGTCCTGCGCCGGCTCGGCGGCGGGCGCCGCGCCCTCGTCCGCTGCACCGGCGTCGGCCGGCGCCTGCTCGGCCTCGCCCTCGGCCTCGGCCGTGCCGGTCGTCGCGGCCGCCGTCGATGCCTGCTCGTCTTCAGTCGCCGTCTCGGCCTCCGCCACGGCGACCTCGCCGCTCGCGGCGGGCTCGGCGTCCTGCGCCGGGTCGGCTGCCTCAGCGGGCGCGGTCTGCTCGGCGGGAGCCGCAGCCGCGGGCTCGGCCTGCTCGGCAGTGGGCGCCGCGGCCTCGGGCTCCTCGGGCGCGGCCTCTCCCTCGGCCCCCTTGGACGCCCCGTCGGCCTGCGCAGCCTCGGGCTCGCCCGGACGTGACACGGGCAGTATCTGATCCTCAACGCGCTTGGCCGACAAAGACAGGCGGCGGCGCTCGGAATCGATCTCCAGGATCTTCACGCGGATCTCGTCACCGGGATGGACGATCTCCCGCGG
>DATHJQ010000330.1:0-4733 GCA_035286505.1 Solirubrobacteraceae bacterium
CTTCGGCGCCTGCGCCTCGGGCTCCTCGGCCGCCGCCTCCTCGCCCGCAGGGCTCTCCTCAGCAGCTGCGCTCTCCTCGGCAGCTGGGCTCTCCTCCGCAACCGGGCTCTCCTCCTCGGCAGCTGGGCTCACCTCGGTCGCCGCGCTCTCATCGGCGGGGGACTCATCCGCCGGTGCGGAGGCTGCGTCCTCGGCCGCGGGGGACTCCTCTGCGGCGGGCCCCTGCGCAGCGGGCGCCTCGCCGGCGGGGATCTCGCCGGACTCCTTCTTCTGCTGCACCTGACCGAGCGCCGAGGCGAGGCCGCCGAGCAGCGCGGCGAGGCTGCGCACGACGCCGGTGACGGGCGAGGCGACGACGCCGACGAGCTGGCCATAGAGCACTTCGCGCGAAGGCAGGCGCGAGAGCGAGCGGATCTGTTCGACGTCGAGCACGGAGCCGTCCATCAGGCCGCCCTTGAAGGGGAGAAGCTGGGTGGCTTTGCCGTAGTCGGCGATCGCCTTGGCGGCCGTGGCGACGTCGCCGCGGACGAAGGTGAGCGCGGTCGGGCCGGCGAGGTATTCCTTCAGCGTCTTCGCGCCGGCCTGGTCGGCGGCGCGTTCGGTGAGCGAGTTCTTGACGACCTTGAACGTGGCGTCGGCATCACGCAGCTTGGCGCGCAGCTCGGCGATCTGCGGCACGGAGATGCCGCGGTAGTCGACGGCGAAAATCGCGTGCGATTCGTCGATGTGGGCGGCGATCTGCTCGATCGCCACGGCCTTCTGCTCTCGGTTCATGTATGTCCGTCGCTCTCGAAGTGTTCGGTGTGCCCATGCAGGCAGACGAGAGAGCGCGGCGCAAACCGGGCGTCAACTCGCTCCAACCTGCCCCGGTCTTACGACGCCGATCGAAGGGATCGGCGGGCGCCGAGGGTCTCGGGCGGTGCGTTTGCTCGCGAGAGTGTAGCCGCTAGGCTGCGACGGCGGCCGCGTCGCCGGTGATTTCGCGCGTGCGGCTGGGGTCGACCTTGACGCCCGGCCCCATCGTCGACGTGATCGTGATGGAGCGCAGGTATCGACCCTTGGCGACCGACGGCTTGGCGCGGATCAGCTCTTCGATGACGGCGGCGTAGTTCTCCAGCAGCTGGCTCTCGGGAAAGCTGGCCTTGCCGATCACCAGATGCACTATGGCCGTGCGGTCGGTGCGGTACTCGACCTTGCCCGCCTTGGACTCCTCGACGGCTTTGGCGACGTCCATCGTCACGGTGCCGACCTTCGGGTTGGGCATCTTGCCCGACGGGCCGAGCACGCGGCCGAGGCGGCCCACGACGGACATCATGTCGGGCGTGGCGATCGCCACGTCGAAGTCGTCGAAGCCCTCCTCGATGCGTTTGGCCAGATCGTCGCCGCCTACCACGTCGGCGCCGGCGCCTTCCGCCTCGGCGACCTTCGGCCCCTGTGCGAACACGACGATCCGCACGTCCTTGCCGACGCCGTTTGGCAGCGCGATCGTGCCGCGCAGCTGCTCATCGGCGTGGCGCACGTTCAGCCCGGTGCGTACGTGCACCTCGATCGACTCGTCGAACTTGGCGTTGGCGAGACCGCGCACGAGCGCCACGGCCTCGGCCGGCTCGTACTCGCGCTCGCGGTCGACCTTCTGCAGATCCTCGGAGTAGCGCTTGCCGTGCGCGCTCATGCGACGTCGACTCCCATGGATCTGGCCGTCCCGGCGATGATCTTGGCGGCTTGGTCGACGTCGTGCGCGTTGAGGTCCTGAAGCTTGCGCTCGGCGATCTCGCGCAGCTGGCTCTGCGTGATCGTGCCGACCTTCACGCGGTTGGGCTCGCCCGAGCCCTTGTTGATCTTGATCGCCTGACGGATCAGCACGGCGGCGGGCGGAGTCTTGGTGATGAACGTGAACGTACGGTCCTCGTACACGGTGATGACGACCGGGATGACCGTGCCCGTTTCGCTCTGCGTCTGCGCGTTGAACGCCTTGCAGAACTCCATGATGTTGATGCCGTGCTGGCCCAGCGCAGGACCGACCGGCGGCGCAGGACTCGCCTGGCCGGCGTTGGCTTGCAGCTTGATCGTCGTCAGAACCTTCTTGGCCATATCTATCTATCTATTCCGTGCTTTCAATGAGCGGGTCGAGGGTCAAGGGAGCAAGGACGCAGGGAGCGTGGCGTGCTTCGCACGCGAGCGACCGAGGACGCCGCTCCGCGCCGACCATCGGCCCGCTCAGAGCTTTTTGACCTGGTCGAAGCCTACCTCTACGGGAGTCTCGCGCCCGAAGATTGATACCAGCACCTTGAGCTTCGCAGCATCGTCGTTGATCTCGGAGATCTCGCCGGAGAAGTCCGACAGCGGCCCGGAGACGACCTTGACGGACTCGCCGATCGTGAACTGAGCGCGCGTGCGCGTTGCTGTCGCGACCTCCTTGTGCAGCAGCCGGTCGACCTCGATCTGCGTGAGGGGAACCGGCTCCTGCGAAGCGCCGACGAAGCCGGTCACGCCGGGCGTGCCCTTGACGACCCCCCAGGAGTCCTCGTTGAGCTCCATGTTGACCAGCACATAGCCGGGCATCGTGCGCTTCTCGACAGGCGTCTTTACGTTGTCCTTCATCTCCATGGTCGTCTCGGTGGGCACGACCACGTTGCGCACGGCCCGCTGCTGCCCGAGCGAGACCACGCGGTGCTCGAGGTTGTGCTTGACCTTGTTCTCGTGGCCGGAGTATGTGTTGACGACGTACCAGCGAAACATTCAGAAGCTCCTGAGGGGCGTTACGGGAAGACGACGAGCGTCAAAGGATGAATTCGACGATGTCCTTGGCGACGTAATCGGCGAGGCCGAGATACGCGCCGGCGATGGCCACGAAGCCGAGCACGACGGCGGTCGCCTGCGTGACCTGACGGCGGTCGGGCCATTGGACGCGCTGCAGCTCGGCCCAGCTTGCGCGCAGGAACGCCAGCGCGCGGTTGCCGCCGCGCAGCGGCTGGCCGGGCGCCGGCTCGCCGCCACCGCCCCTGCCGCCGGAGCCCGCGTCGTCGCCCCCGTCGCCGCCACCGGTCGCGGCGCGAGAGAGGTCTTCTTCGGCGTCGACAGCAGCGTCGACGGACTCGACGATCTCCTCGTCGGCGGGCGTCGCGGTCGCGCCGACCCCGTCCTCTGGACGCGGTGCCCCGCCGGCGACGAGCGCGGCGTCGAACTCGTCGGCGTCGGCCGAGGCGTGGTCGAGCGCGCCGGGCACGTCGGCGCGCCGCGGCGTGCTGGCGGGCACGGACGTGCGAGCGCGACGCTCGCGGCGCTGCTTTGCGCGTTTGCGGTCACGGGCCACAGCAGCGCTCCCGCGCTAGCGAGTCTCCCGGTGGCTGGTGTGCTTGCGACACCAGCGGCAGTACTTGCGCAGCCCGATGCGATCGGGGTTGTTGCGCTTGCTCTTGTTCGTCTGGTAGTTGCGGCGCTTGCACTCCTCGCAAGCGAGCGTGATAGCGATCCGAACGTCTCCGCGGGCCATGTTCAATCCCTGCGTAAAGGTTTGCATTTCGGGCCTGGACGAAGAAAAACCCCGCCCAGACGCGAGGTGTGGGGCAGTTTAGCGCGCTTGCGCGACATGCGGGGGCGACGCGTGCTCGCCTGCGGGGGCCGAGCGATCGTGGGGGATCTTTGTTTCTCTGTTTAGGCCCCCATATGGGGGCCGGGATGGTTGGCTACTCGTACAACGTGAGCGCTCCGAGGATCACGTACAGCGCGACCAGCGCCCACCCCTCGAACTCCGCCGCCTCTCCGTCTCCTGTGACCTGCGCGATCGCCAGCGTGCTGAGCAGCAGCGCGCCGATGTAGACGGGCGCCAGCGAGAACGTCAGCGTGGTGCTCAGCGCGAACGAGATCAGCACGAGCAGCGGAAACAGGAAGGCGGCGATCTGCGCGACGGAGTTCTTGACGACGGAGATCGCCAGGTCCGAGCGTCCCTTGTAGGCGAGCACCACGCCGGTGGTGTTCTCGACCGCGTTGCCGGCGACCGCCACGATGACCAGGCCGGCGAACGCCTGGGAGATGTGCAGCTGCGTGATGGCCGGCTTCAGGCCGTTGATGAACCAGTCAGACACGAACGCCGACCCGACGCCGGCGACGGCCAGCAGCGCGAGCGTGACCGCAAGCGACAGTCGCGGGTGCGCGGCGGAGCCGCCGCTCCCGGACTCCTGCGCGGGGGCGGCGACCCTGCGCGCGCCGTCGCCGTCGCTCGCGGCGGACGAGCCCTGCGCCTGGCCCGGCGCAACGTCCGCGCGCAGGTAGGGCACGACCCACGACAGGTAGACGACCAGCAGACAGATCGCGCCGACGATCGAGATCGCCTTGACGTGGTGGCTGGCCGGGTCGTGCGAGCCCAGCGACAGGCCCAGCAGCACGATGATGAACACCGTCACCTGCAGCAGCGTCGCCGTGTCGCGCGGCAGACGCTTGGAGAAGCGCATGACGCCGTCCTTGGAGCGGCGCGAGCCGACGACGATCACCAGCCCGAGCACGAGCAGGGCGTTGGCGAGCACCGAGCCGACGATGGCCGTCTGCGCGACGACCAGCTCGCCCTTCTGCAGCGCGAAGATCACGACGAACAGCTCGGGCAGGTTGCCCAGCGTCGACTGCAGCATTCCCGTGACCGCCGGGCCGAAGCGCTCGCCCAGCTGCTCGGTGGCGAACGACACGATCCACGCCAGCCCGGCGAGCGCCACCGTGGCGATGGCAAAACGCGGCACGGC
>DATHJQ010000331.1:0-2808 GCA_035286505.1 Solirubrobacteraceae bacterium
GCTAAGCGCCGCCCCCTAGACCCGGTGGCCTTCGAGCAGATCACCACCGATGTCTCCGAGGGCGTCCTCACGATCACGCTCAACCGCCCCGAGCGCCTGAACGCGTGGACCGCGACGATGGGTCGTGAGCTGATCGAGGCCTTCGACCAGGCCGACGCCGACGACGAGGTGCGCGCGATCATCATGACCGGCGCCGGGCGCGGATACTGCGCCGGCGCCGACCTGGCGGCCGGCGGCGAGACGTTCGACTATCGCGCGCGGGCCGCAGAGGCCTCGCTGATGTCGGCGACGGGCGGCGCGGTGCCACGCGACAACGGCGGTCAGTTCACGCTGCGCGTCTTCTCCTCGACCAAGCCCGTGATCGGCGCGATCAACGGACCCGCCGTCGGCGTCGGCGCGACCATGACGCTGCCGATGGACGTGCGACTTGCGGCCGACGACGCACGCATGGGCTTCGTGTTCGCGCGGCGCGGCATCGTTCCCGAGGCCTGCTCCAGCTGGTTTCTGCCGCGCGTCGTCGGCATCAGCCGCGCGATGGAGTGGGTGTCCACGGGCCGCGTCTTCTCCGCACAGGAGGGGCTCGACGCGGGCCTGTTTCGCAGCCTTCACAGCGGCGACGAGCTGCTGCCGGCTGCTCGGGCGCTGGCGCGCGAGATCGCCGACAACGCCGCGCCGGTGTCGGTTGCCTTGGCGCGACAGATGATGTGGCGGATGCTCGGCGCCGAGCACCCGATGCTCGCGCATCGCGTCGACTCGCGCGGCATGCTCGCGCGTGGTCAGTCCGCCGACGCCACCGAGGGCATAACCGCCTTCTTGGAGAAGCGACCTGCGAGCTTTCCCGATCGCGTCAGCGACGGGCTGCCCGACATATTCCCCGACTGGCGCGAGCCCGCCTTCGAGTAGTCGGCAGGCTAGAACGGAGCGTCCTGCAGGATCGCGCCGTGCGGCAGCTGCGCGCGTGGCACGCCGATTCCGTCGCAGCGGCGGATGCACGGCTCGTAGACCGGATGAAAGCCCAGCAGCTGCGGGATCGTCACAACGCCATAGCCGCGCCGGCGCAGCGCGGCGATGATCTTCGGGTAGGCCGCAAGCGTCTGGCCCCGTGGGCCGCCGCCGTCGTGGGAGATGATGATCGAGCCAGGCCTCACCTGCGCGAGCACGCGCCGCTCGATCGCCGCCACGCCCGGCTGGGCGTAATCGCTCGGGTCGACGTTCCACGTGACCGTCGCCAGCCCCAGCGAGCGAGCGGTGCTCACGACCGAGGCGTCGACGTCGCCATAGGGCGGGCGAAACACGCAGGGCGTGTATCCGCTCTGCGCGCGGATCGCCGCAATCGTCTCGTCCAGCTGACCGCGCACTTCGTGCGAATGCGTCAGGTCGGGATGCGTGAACGTGTGGTCGCCCGGCACGTCGCCTTCGCGCAGCTCGCGCAGGATCGTTTGGCGGTACGTCGGCGTGACCTGGCGCCCGATCATGAAGAACGTCGCCGCCGCGTGGCTGCGCGAGAGCATACGCACGAACTGCGGCGTGTCGGGGTACGGGCCGTCGTCGAAGCCGATAGCGACCTGATGGCGCGTCGGTCCGCTGCGATAGACCGAGTCTCCATGGCTGCGACAGCCGACCACCCGGTAGAGACCGCCCGCCCCCGGTTTCGGCGCCGCCCCGGCGATCGAGCCGACCAGGGTGCGCGGAGCATTCGGCGATCCGAGCGCGCCCAGCGCGCCAGAGTCGCCGCCTCCGCTGGACAGGGCGATGGCGAGCAGCGCGACCGCAGCGACGAGCGCGAGCAGCCTGCCGACCTCGCGCACCGTGCGCGCGTGCGAGGGAGGCAGGGCGGCTACGGCGGCGCCCCACCGCCGGGCTCCCGCCGAAAGCAGCGAGCGCACCAACGGCATTCCAGCTTCAGCCGAGTACCAGCTCGGCGATCGTGCGCAGCGTCGGCGCATCGGCCGACACGAGCAGCGTCGTCACGATCGACTCGCGCCACTTGGCCAGGTCGTCGCGGATCTTCGCCGGCGGACCGACCAGCGACAGCTCCTCGATCAGCTCGCGCGGGATCTTCGCGCCGGCCTCGTCCTTGTGGCCGCTGAGGTAGAGCTCCTGGATCTCCTCGATGTCCTTCTCATAGCCCATGCGAATCGCCACGTTGGCATGGAAGTTCGCGCCTTTGGCGCCCATGCCGCCGAAGTACAGCGCATAGAAGGGCCGCAGTGAGTCGATCGCCCCGTCGACGTCGTCGGAGATGATGAACGGCACCGTCGCGCAGACCTCGAAGTCCTCTGGCCTGCGCCTGGCGCCGGGTCGGGAGAAGCCCTCCTGCAGCGCCGCCCGGTTGGCGTCCTGATGGGTCGGCGAGAAGAGCATCGCCAGCCATCCGTCGCACAGCTCGGCGCACAGCGCCCCGTTCTTCGGCCCCTCCGCACCCAGGTAGATCGGAATGTCCTCGCGCAGCGGATGGATCGAGGACTTCAGCTGCTTGGCCAGGCCCGTTCCGCCCGGCAGTGGCAGCTTGTAGTGCTCGCCGTCGGCCGTCACCGGGCCCTTGCGCGCCCAGATGTCGCGCAGGATGCCGACGTACTCGCGCGTGCGCGCCAGCGGCTTGGCGAACGGCATGCCGTACCAGCCCTCGACCACCTGCGGACCCGACACGCCCAGCCCGAGGATGAAGCGCCCGCCCGATAGGTGGTCCATCGTCATCGCCGCCATCGCCGTCGCCGCCGGCTGGCGCGCCGACATCTGAACGATCGCCGTTCCGAGCTTGATCCGCGACGTCGCCGCGCCCCACCACGCAAGCGGCGTCAGGCAGTC
>DATHJQ010000332.1:0-3727 GCA_035286505.1 Solirubrobacteraceae bacterium
CGGGACTGGCGACCAGCGCCTTTCCTCCGTCGCGCGAAAACCTCGAGCGCGCCACCGAGCTGGCGCGGTCCTTTCGCGAGCAGCCGACGCCGGAGCTCGCGCGCACGGCGCAGCGCGGCGTGAGCTCAGCGATCTCGCTCAACGAGCGCCTGCAATACGAACTGCATCCTTGGACCAGCTACGTCGTCGTGCCGCTGTTCGCGCTCGCCAACGCGGGCATCCACGTGACCGGCTCGCTGCTCGGCGACGCGATCGCCTCGCCGATCACGCTGGGGATCCTGATCGCCTACGTGGTGGGCAAGCCGCTGGGCATCCTCGGCGCCTCCTGGGTGGCCTCGCGACCGGCGCTTCACGGGCCGAGGCCGCCGATCAGCTGGCCGCTGCTCGCCGGCGGCGGCGCCGTCGCGGGGATCGGCTTCACCGTCTCGCTGCTCATCTCCGGCCTGGCGTTCTCCGGCGAGCGTCTGGCCGAGGCCAAGCTCGGCGTGCTCGCCTCGGCGATCGTCGCGCCGTTGCTCGCCTGGGCCATCTTCCGCATCGTGGCCAGACTGCCCAGCAGCGTGCGCGCGCGACAGGTCAGCGGCACGGCGGAGGATCTGATCGACCTCTCCGAGGACGTCGATCCCGAGCGCGATCACGTTCGCGGACCCGATGAGGCCTTGGTGACGCTCGTCGAGTACGGGGACTTCGAGTGCCCCTACTGCGGCCAGGCCGAGTCGGTCGTGCGCGAGCTGCTGAGCGCCTTTGACGATGACATCCGCTATGTCTGGCGCCACCTTCCGCTCAACGACGTGCACGGCAGCGCGCAACTCGCCGCCGAGGCGGTCGAGGCGGCGAGCGTGCAGGGCGCATTCTGGGAGATGTACGCCGCGCTGCTGGCCCATCAAGACGCGCTCGGTCCCCAGGACATCACGAGGATCGCCCAAGAGCTCGGATTGGACGTCGAGCGCCTGTGGTCGGAGATCCGCGGCCACGAGCACGCTCCGCGCATCGCCGAGGACGTCGCCAGCGCGGATTCCAGCGGCGTCTCGGGCACACCCACGTTCTTCATCAACGGCCGCCGCCACCAGGGCGCCTACGACATCGACACGCTGAGCACAGCCGTGCGCGCCGCGCTGCGGCGTGCTCGCCTGACGACCGTCGGCGCCGCGGTCAGCCCGAGCTAGCGACCGCGGCCGGCGAGCTCGCGCGCACGCGCCAGCACGCCGTCGATCATCGGCTCGGTCAGCCGGCCGGTGAACGTGTTCTGCTGGCTGGGGTGGTAGCACCCGAGCAGCGCGTAGGGCTCGCCGGGCAGCTCCGCCCCGTGCGCGAAGCGCGGCTTGGGGCGCAGTGGGCGCGCCGAAACGCCGCGCGAGGCGGCGATCAGGCGCAGCGCGGCGTCCCAGGCGAAGCCGCCGAGGCACAGCAGCACACGAACCTGCGCCAGCAGCGCCAGTTCGCGCTCGCTCCAGGGCAGGCAGCGCTCGCGCTCGGCCGGGGTGGGCCGGTTGGCAGGCGGCGCGCAGCGCACCGCCGCCGTGATCCAGATGTCGTGCAGCCGCAGCCCGTCCCCGCGAGCCTTCGACGTCGCCTGGTTGGCGAAGCCGGCGCGCTGCAGCGCAGCGAACAGGAAGTCGCCGGAGCGATCGCCCGTGAACATCCGTCCGGTCCGGTTCGCGCCGTGTGCGGCCGGTGCCAGGCCGAAGATCAGCACACGGGCCGCAGGGTCGCCAAAGCCCGGCAGCGGCCGTCCCCAGTAGCGCTCGTGCGCGAATGCCGCGCGGCGCTCGCGCGCGACCTGCTCGCGCCAGGCGACCAGTCGCGGGCACAGCCTGCAGTCCGAGACAGACTCGGCAAGCGCCGTCAGCTCGCTCGACGCGGCGGCCGCGTCGTGCAGCTTGTCGCTCGCGCGGGGCGCCTCCACGTCCACGGGGCAGTAGTAGCATCGTTGAGGCTATGCCGATGTGGATGCTGATCGCGCTGCTCGCCTTGATCAAGCTCCCGATCGCCGCGTTGATGCTGTGGATCCCGTTTCGCAGCGACGCTGCGATGAACGCGCCCGAGCAGCCGGGCCAGTCAGATGAAGACGGCGGGACGCGGGCGATGCCCGCCGGGCCGCTCGACCCCCGTCCGCGACGTCCATCGCCGTCCGGCCCGCGCCCTCGCGCACCGCGCCGCGATCCCCACGGCGATCCGCCTCTCCCGTCCCCGCCCCGCGTGCGCATCGCTGCGAGCCGTAAGCGGCGGGTTCGGGTCTGTCGCTGAGTCGCTGCGCCCCAGCCCGTCGGTGAGCCCTCGGTGAGGCTGCCGCGAGTTCGCGCGGCTAGCGATTTCGCTTGCGTTGCCGGCGCGCGGCCTTGGCTTTGGCGCGGCGCTTGCGCAGCGTCGCCGCCGTGTCGTGCGCCGACCTTGCTTCGGCGAGCTGCGGATCTCCCGCCGGCGCCACTTTGCGCGCGTCGCGCACGATCACGGATGCGATCGCGATTAGCAGCGCCACGGCGGCCACCAGCGCGATCACCACCGTTTTTTTCGAGTTGGACGTGGAGCCGGTCGACGCGCTCGTTTCTGTCTTCTGCGTGTTCGTGGCTTCTTCCTGGCCGCTTTGGCTCAGTTCGTTGAAGGCGCCGCCTTCGCCGTTGCCGCCAACGGCCGCGGGCGCTGCCGGCGACACGCCCGCGGCCAGCGTCAGCGCGAACAGGGCGCATACGCAGAGCCTCGCGACGCGCACGCGCCAGGGATTGCGATCGTCACCGGACATCGGCCGAGCATATCCGCCCGCCTGCCGTGCGACAACGATGCGAGCGCTGCCGCGACCTCCCGCGCCGGCGGGTTGGCAAACCATAGAATGACGCTCGATGGCACCCAAACAACGCCAGATCCGGATGGAGCAGCGCGGCGGCCTGGAGGCGATTCAGGCACTCGAGCAGCGGTCGGACGAGGAGCTGGAAAGCGAGACGAAATACAAGTCGGCGGCGCTGGCGATCCTCGGCGCGCGCGCCGCGGAGCGCTTCGACGCCGAGCAGGCGCGGGCCTACTTCCAGCGCGCCATCGCCGCGGCGCGCCCGCAGGAGCGGATGCAGCTGCGGCGCATGGCCGATGCTTCGCTGGCGCTTGCCGAACGTCGCGCCGGCGACCTCAAGAACGCGGTGGAGCGACTCGGCCAGGCGCCGCCGAGCGGGCGCCAGCTGTTCGCGCTGCGCGCCATGGGCCTGCTGATCCCGCCCGGCTCGGCCGGAATCGTCGCCCGGCTGCGCGGGATCGCGCTGATCCTGCTGCTCGTGATCGCGTTGCTGGCGATCGGCCTCGGCGTCGTCGAGCTCGTCTCGCTGCCGTTCGGCGGTATCGGCGTCGCCCCCGCCGTGCTGCTCGGCCTGTTCGTCGTCATCGCCGCGCTCGGCATCGCCGCGGCGGTCGGGCGGCGTCGGCGCGACCGCGCCAAGGCCGCCGCAGCGGGGTGATCACCGCCCGCCGCCCGCCGGGGGCTTGTCGCCAGGGCGCAGCAGGGCCCCCTACGTCCGCCGCGAGCCCGCGCACTACGCTTGCGCCGTGCCCGTGCAAGCCGCACCCGTCCGTCTGATCGTCAACCCCGCCGCCGGCGGCGGGCGCGCAGGGCGGCTGGCGCCGGAGGCCGTGGACGCCCTGCGTGCACGAGGGCTGACCGTCAGCCGAGACGACACCCGCGATCTGGCTCACGCGCGCGAGCTCGCCGTGCAGGCTGCGCACGCCGGTGAAACCGTCGTGGTGT
>DATHJQ010000333.1:0-2184 GCA_035286505.1 Solirubrobacteraceae bacterium
CACCGAGGACTCCGGTGAGGGTCGCTGGACGATCGCCGACGCCATCGCGCACGACGTGCCGACGCCGGTCATCACGGCCTCGCTGTATGCGCGCCTGCGATCGCGCGGCAACGGCGACTTCGCCGATCGTGTGCTCGCCGCGCTGCGCAACCAGTTCGGTGGCCACGCAGTCAAGAGCGCGCCGAGCGGTGGCTCGAGCGAATCCGAGCCGGCCGGGTCCGCCAAGCGCGGCGGGCGCTGAACGATGGCCGCGCAGCCCGGCCAGCCGACCGCCGAGGCGGAGCCCGAGAATCCCCTGACGGCAGGG
The DNA here is from genome assembly GCA_035286505.1 of Solirubrobacteraceae bacterium. GTDB lineage: Bacteria > Actinomycetota > Thermoleophilia > Solirubrobacterales > Solirubrobacteraceae > Palsa-744. The sequence goes on from DATHJQ010000333.1 coordinate 308, forward strand.
CTGGAGCGTCTACCGGTCGCACCGACGACGCTCGTCATCTTCGGCGCCACCGGCGACCTGGCCAAGCGCAAACTGCTGCCGGCGCTGTACAACCTCGCGCATGAGGGCGCCCTTCCGGAGCGCTTTCACCTGATCGGCGTATCGCGAAAAGAAAAGGCGCACGAGCGCTACCGCGCCGAGTGCGAAGAAGCGATCCGCAAATACTCGCGCCGAACGCCCGACGAGGACGTGCTGAAAAAGCTGCTGCATCACGTTCGTTACGTGCCTGGCGTGTTCGATGACGAGTCCGTCTACTCCGAGCTCACTCAGGTGCTCGACAGCTTTGAAGAACAGGCCGGCGAACCGCAGAACCGCGCCTTCTACCTCTCCACCGCGCCGGAGTTCTTCCCGGTGATCGTCCAGCAGCTCGGGCAGGCGGAGCTCGAGCGCCACAAGGACGCACAGGTGCGCGTGATCATCGAGAAGCCGTTCGGCACGTCTCTCGAGGAGGCGCGCGAGCTCAACCGCCGCGTGCTGGCGATCTTCGACGAGACGCAGGTATTTCGCATCGACCACTATCTCGGCAAGGAGACCGTGCAGAACATGCTGGCGTTTCGCTTCGCCAACGGCATGTTCGAGCCGCTGTGGAACCGCAACTTCATCGACAGCGTGCAGATCACCGCAGCCGAGGATCTCGGCGTGGGCACGCGAGCCGGCTACTACGACCACGCCGGCGCGCTGCGCGACCTGATCCAGAACCACATGCTGCAGTTGCTCTGCCACGTTGCCATGGAGCCGCCCGCCAGCTTCACCGCCGAAGACGTGCGCAACGAGAAGGTCAAGGTGCTGCACGCGATTCAGGCGCCGACGTCGAGCGAGGTCGCCGAGATGTCCGTGCGCGCACAGTACGCCGCCGGGCACGTGGGCGGCGAGGACGTGACCGGTTACCTGCAGGAGGACGGCGTTCCGCCGAGCTCGACGACCGAGACCTATGCCGCCCTGCGTCTGGAGGTCGACAACTGGCGCTGGGCCGGCGTGCCTTTCTACATCCGCACCGGCAAGCGCCTGGCGCGCAAGGTGACCGAGATCGCCGTGACGCTGAAGCCCGTGCCCCACCTGGCCTTCAGCCAGGACGGCTCGCTGGGAGTGCAGCCCAACCAGCTCGTGCTCACGCTGCAACCTAACGAGGGGGTCTCGCTGCGGCTGGGGGCGAAGATCCCAGGCACGCGCATGATCATCCGGCCGGTGAACATGGAGTTCCTCTACGGAACCGCCTTCCTGTCGCAGTCGCCCGAGGCCTACGAGCGGCTGATCACCGATGCGATGCGCGGCGACGCGACGCTTTTCACGCGCAACGACGAGGTCGAGGCGCAGTGGCAGATCTGCGACCCGATCGTCAGTGCCTGGGGCGAGCAAGCCGGTCAGCTGGCACAGTACGAAGCCGGCTCGCAGGGCCCCGCCGAGGCGGAGCGACTGCTGCTCGATGGCCAGCGCTGGCGAGCGATCTGATGGGCCGCAGCGACGCGGTCTGGAGCGCTGAGGGCACCACGCCCGACAGGATCGAAGCGGCGCTGCGCGCGCTGCTGGCCGAGCGCCACGCCGAAAGCTCGAGCTTCATCCCGGCGCGTGTGCTGAACATGATCGTGTTCGTCGACGACGCCTACAGCGGCGAGATCGCCAACCGGCTGCGCCGCGTCGGGCGCTACGCGGCGTCGCGCCTGGTCGTGCTCTCATACGAGGCCAAGCGCCAGCGGCTGGACGCGCGCGTGAGCATCGCCTCCGACGGCGAGCCGGCGCCGGGGCAGCTGGCCCTGCTGCGCGAGACGGTGATCGTCAGGCTCGGCGACCGTCACCTCGACGACTTGCCGACGATCGCCGATCCACTCCTGGTCACCGAT
>DATHJQ010000334.1:0-2826 GCA_035286505.1 Solirubrobacteraceae bacterium
GAACGTCGAGGCGATGAACCCGATCGCGATCGCACCCCAGCCGGTGACGAAGCCGGCGGCGGGAGTGATCGCGACTAGCCCGGTGATCATCCCGTTGACCGAGCCGATCAGGGACGGCTTGTCGCGGAAGATGTAATCCCAGGCGATCCACACGAGCATCGCGACCGCGGTACACACATTCGTGTTCAGAACGGCCGCCGCCGCATTGGCGCCCGCGTAGTAGGAGTCCCCGCCGTTGAAGCCGTTCCAGCCCAGCCACAAAAGTCCGGCGCCAACGGCGACCATGGCCAGGTTGTTCGGCGCGTCGATCTCGCGATCTCGCTGCAGCCGCGGACCGATCACCGCCGCCGCCACGAAGCCGTAGATGCCGGCCGCGAGGTGGATCACATAGCCCCCGGAGTAGTCCAGCGCGCCGTGCGCGGACCAGTACCCACCGCCCCAGATCAAAAAGGCGTTGATCGTGTACACGAACGTGATCCACAGCAGCACGAAGGGAATCCATGCCTTGAAGTTGATCCGCCCGAGCACCGAGCCGAGCATCAGGATCGGCGTGATCGCGGCGAACACGAACTGGAAGTAGACAAGCGACGCCTCGGGGAAATGGAACGGCGGCCCGGTTGAGATCGATGGGATCGCCGCCCGCGCCTGCAAGGTGCCCGCGCCGAGCACAGTCCCGGACTTTCCCCACATCGTGTCCAAGAAGCTTTCGCCGCTGCCGATCGGGGTCCCGAAGCCCATCTTGAACGCCCACAGAACCCACGCCACCAGCACGAGCGAGAACGCCGCGAACGTGAGCATCATGCTGTTGACCGACCAGCGCTTCTGCATCACGCCGCCGTACAGGACCGCCAGGCCCGGCAGGCTCATCAGGCCGACGAACGTGGCCGCGGTCATCTGCCACGCGTTGTCGCCGGCCACCAGCCAGCTTGGGTATGCGTTCCAGGACATGTGCCTCCGTTTCCTGCTTGGTTGGTGGCCACCCGTTGCACGCATGCGAGCGGGGCGCGCCAATTGCAATGCATCATCAAAACGGCACCGCGCCAGGGCGGGTAGGGACACTCTGGCCAACACTTCAAGAAGGCGTTTAGACATCTGTATAGATGCCCTTCGGGCAAGCGTGCGTGTGTGCTTGTGAGCGCCTGGGCGACGCTGGCTAACGCTTGGCCACGTACGGGAATCCCGCGCGCCGGCAGGCCGCGCTGAGATCGTGCGCGAGGCCCTGGTAGGCCGCGCTGGAGGCGCACACCTGGCGCGCCCTGCTCCCGCATGCGTGCAGCTTGGCCCCGCCGAGCGTGCTCGGGAAGACGACTTCGATGCAGTCGGCGCGCGCCGGCGACCCGCTGGTCAGGGCGTAGGCGCCGAGCGCGATCGCGGCGGCTGCGAGCAGCGCGAGCGCAGCGCCAACAGCCGCCCTCTCACGGCGTCCCCAATGCAACGGCGTGGCCAGGCGCTTGGCACGCGCCTCCATGATCATCGCGCGAGACTAACGCGTGTTGGAGTCCGGCTGCGCTGAAACCGGCCGCTTGGCTGATTCCTCGCCAGCCTCTGTCGGCGCCGCGGCCGGCTGGAACTGCAAGGCGGCGGAGTTGATGCAGTAGCGCTGGCCGTCGGGCCCCGGGCCGTCGTCGAAGACGTGGCCGAGGTGGCCGCCGCAGGTGCGGCAGACGACCTCCGTGCGGCGCATGAACAGGCTGTTGTCCGCGCGCAGCTCGACCGCCTCCGCGACCGCCGGCTCGGTGAAACTTGGCCAGCCCGTGCCCGACTCGAACTTCGTGTCGGCGTCGAACAGCATCGCTCCGCACGCCGCGCAGCGGTAGTCGCCGGACTCCTTGTTGTAGACGTACTCGCCTGTGAACGGCGGCTCCGTTCCTGCCTTGCGCAGCACGTCGTACTGCGCCGGCGTCAGCTCCTGACGCCACTGCTCGTCGGACTTGACCACCTCGTGCTCGCCCATAGCAGTGTTCTAGCACGCCGCCGGCGCGGCGACAGGCGTCTCCTGGATGCTGGTCGACCGGCGTCAGCGCGGCGCATGCGTCTTTCGCGGGCCTTCGCGAGCCCATGTGAACGTGTTAGTGTGATCTTTACGTTCACGTCAAGTTGCTGACGGAGACCGCGAGACGCAGAGGAGCCGACGCATGAGCGCACCGCCGATCACTCCACAGGACCGCGACGACCGGCCGGCGGCGCGCTTCGGCGTCGACGCAGGGCACGCCAGCTACAAGTGGTGGGCGCTCTCCTGCACCAGCCTCGGCATGCTGCTCGCGGCGACCAACTCCGGCACGCTGATCATCGCGCTGCCCGACCTCGAGCGCTCGCTGCACACAAGCCTGCTGGCGCTCGTCTGGGTGATCCTCGCCTACCTGATCGCCGCCACCGTCCTGGTCTTGATGGCCGGGCGCCTCAGCGACCTGTTCGGGCGCAAGCGCGCCTACGTCGGCGGCTTTCTCGTGTTCGCCCTGGCGTCGCTCGGCGCCGGCTTCTCCGGCGACGCGACCGTGCTGATCCTGTGGCGCATCCTGCAGGGCACCGGCTCGGCGTTTCTGTTCGCCAACGCCGCCGCGCTCGTCACCGACGCCTTTCCCAAGGAGGAACTCGGCCTGGCCATGGGCGCCAACACGATGGTCGCGGCGATCGGCCTGGTGCTCGGCCCTGTGCTCGGCGGCGCGCTCGTGGCGATCTCCTGGCATTGGGTCTTCTGGTTCAACGTCCCCTTCGCGCTCGCCGGCGCCGTCTGGGGCGCGCTGATCCTGCGCGAGCTGTCAAGAACGGACTCCGTGCGCGGCTATGACGTGCTCGGCACGAGCACCTTCATCGTCGGGCTGACGG
>DATHJQ010000335.1:0-4167 GCA_035286505.1 Solirubrobacteraceae bacterium
GAAGAAGCCGACGCGCCCGACGCGACTTCGGCGGAACTCGATCCACTAGTGGCCAACGGGCTTGCCAGCCCGCTCTGTCGTGGGGCGCCGGGGGGCTCGCGGCTGTCGCGCGCGAGCGCGAGCAACTGTCAGACCTCCGGCTTCGTCGCTGCGAGCGCGCCGACGAACGACTACGGCATCGACGTGCACATCGACACCGGCGCCTTCGGGCTGAGCGGCGCGGAGCTGCTCTCGATCGTCCAGGAGCTCTTCGTGACGCCGGTGTGGACGGCGCTCGTGTGGGCGGTGCACGCGCTCGTGGTGATGCTCGAGTGGTGCTTCACGATCGATCTGCTGGACAGCCCGTCGGTGGGCGTCGGTGTGGCCCGCGCGCTGCGCCACGTCCAGGCGGCGTTCACCGCGCCCTGGCTCGCCACGGTTCTGGCCGTTGGCGCGGTGCTGGCCGCATACAACGGGCTGATCCGACGCCGGGTCGCCGAGACGGTGGGCCAGGCGCTGCTGGTGCTGGCGATGATGGCGGGCGGCGTCTGGGTGACGGTCGATCCCGTGGGGACGGTGGGGGCGCTGGGCAGCTGGGCCAACCAGGCGGGCTTGAGCACGCTCGCGGTGACAGCGAGCGGCACGCCGAGCAAGGGCGGACAGGCGCTCGCCGACAGCATGGGCACGGTGTTCTCCGCGGCCGTGGAAGTCCCGTGGTGCTATCTGGAGTTCGGCGACGTCGGATGGTGTCGCAACCCGGCGCGGCTCGATCCTCGGCTGCATGCTGCCGCGCTGGCGATCGCGGCCGGCGAGCTCGCCTTCGCGCGCTGCCGGCACACCAGCCCGGCGTTCGGGCTGTGCGCGGCGCCGGGGAGCGCGCAGGCGGAGGCGCTGGAACGCAGTGCACGACTGCTGCGCGCCGCACGGAGCAATGGGGCGGTGTTCCTCGCGCTGCCGGCCAACGACGCGCAGCGGAACTCGATCAACGATCCCGAATCGCTGCTCAGGGCGATCTGCCTCAGCGAAAAGGCGACGAGCTGTCGCGGGCCCGCGTCGGCGCAGGCGGAGTTCCGCACCGATCGCGGAACGTGGGCGCGGGTCGCGGGGCTTCTGCTGATCCTCGGGGGCGTCCTGGGACTCCTCCTGCTGCTCGGCTTTCTTGCGCTGCGCCTGCTCGCGGCGGCGCTCATCGGCCTGCTGTACCTGATGCTTGCGCCGGCCGCGGTGCTCGCTCCGGCGCTCGGCGACGGCGGCCGGGCGGTGTTTCGCAGCTGGGCGACGCAGCTGCTCGGCGCGGTCGTCTCCAAGCTTTTGTTCTCGTTCCTGCTGGGCGCGGTCCTCGCGGTGCTGGGCGTCTTGCAGAACCTCGAAGCGCTTGGCTGGTGGACGCAGTGGCTGCTGATGTCGGCGTTCTGGTGGGGCGCGTTCGCCCATCGCCACAAGGCGCTGCAGGTCGCCGGCGGAGCGATCGGGCAGGCCCAGAACCATGAACGGCGAACGCTCCTGCGGCGCGCGAGCGATGCGCTGGAGACGCCGCGCAGGCTGCTGAGCGATGCTCGCGCCGCCAAGCTGCGACACGAGCAGCGACGCGCCAACCGCACGGCTGAGGCGGATCTGCGCGCGACGGTCGCACCGCGCCCTGCGCGAGCGAAGCCGGCGGCTGAAGCCGGATTGCGCCTGGCAGACGTGCGAATGCGCAACCTCGCCGAAGCGCCCGCCGACCGCAGCGCGAGCGCAACCGCGGCAGAGCAGGCCAGGCGCACCCTGCAAGCCGACGATCGCGACGCGCGGGCGCTCGTCGAGACCGCCCCCGCGATCGAACAGCGGCTGGCGGCGATGCGCGAGCGCCTGGTGCGCATTACCGAGCAGCACAGCGAGGCGCTCGCTGCAGAGGACACGCAGCGCCTGGCGCGCCTGGCGCACAGGGCGCAGCGCATCGAGGGCGACGCCGAGCGGGAACGAGCCGGCCTCGTCGCGGCGCGGCGGATCGTCGCGGACGGCCAGTCGGCGCGCAGCGCGGTCGTCAGCGCCCAGCGGATGCGTGAGCGCGGGCGTTTCCTGGACGCTCAGGCGGCGCTTGCGCCGAGCGGACGCGCCGGTAAGGCTGACTCACGACGAGACTATGCAGCCCTGGCCGGCCTGGCTGGATGCGCGCCGCGCGAATACGAGCGCCTCGCGGCCGCCGACAGGCGCGCGGCGCGACTGGAGATCGACCGCGAGCTTGCATCGCGCACGCTCGCACGTGGTGGCTGGGGCGCCGGCGAGGCACAGGCGCGAGCGAGCGTGCGCCGAGACGCCACACCTGAGGGCAGCGGCGGCCACGCCGTCTCGCCGCGGGCGCCAGGCGCGCGCGGCGCTCCCGTAGAGCGGGTTGCCCGAGACGCGTCTCCGCGCCGTCACGGGCCGTCGATCGCTGCGGAGTCGAGCGTCATGGCGGACATACGGGAGGTCGCGGCGAGGCGCAAACGGCAGCTGGGGAGAGGTCGGCCGTGACGCGTTGACGCTCGGCTCTGGAGCGGTCGCGGCGCGCAACGGCGTGCGGCTAGGCCGCGCAGGCGCGCTGATCGCGCTCGCGCTCTCGCTGGCGATTCTGATGGGGGCGGCGATCGTGGTCGCGACTGTGGCCGGGATCAGCGGCGCGTCGCTGCAAGCGGGCGACTACGGCGGCCCGGCCGAGCAAGGCGCGCCCCCTTCGGCGCTCGCGCGGGGGGAAATCCCCGCTTCGTATCTGCGGCTCTATCTGCAGGCGGCGCAGCGATACGGATTGGACTGGGCGATCGTCGCGGGCGTTGGCAGGGTCGAGTGCGATCACGGACGCGACGTGGACCTGTCGTGCTCGCGCGAGGGCGCGGTCAACTCCGCGGGGGCCGGTGGGCCGATGCAGTTCATCGCCTCGACGTGGGCTCGCTACGCCGTCGACGGCGACGGAGACGGCGTGTCGAATCGCTGGGATGCGGCGGATGCGATCTACACCGCGGCGCGCTATCTGGCCGCGTCGGGCGCGCCGCGTGACTACCGTCGCGCGATATTCGCCTACAACCACGCCAGCTGGTACGTGGCTGACGTCGAGTCGTGGGCGGCGCGCTATCGCGGATCGACGCTCTCGGCGCCGACGGACGCCGAACTGCCCGCGGGTGAGCAGGCCGGCGCGGCGGGCGGCGCGGACGCACGCCTGCAGGCGGAGACGACGACGCCGGTGCGCTTTGTGGCGGGCGAGCGGGCGACGCTGTCGCCCGGCGACGGCCACGTCGCGCTGGTGCCGGCGGGCGCGCCGAGCGTGGTGCAGGCGATGATCGTCGCGGGCAACGAGCTGCAGCAGCTTCCATATGGACCGGCGGGGCATCCCGACCCGCGCGGCGTGCTGCAGGAGGACTGCTCGAGCACGATCAACTACGTGCTCTACCGGTCGGGCCTCCGTCCGATCGGCGAAATCGTCAAAGACAACCCGCTGGCGCAGGACTACGTTCACTGGGGGACGGTGGGGCCGGGCAGGTGGGTGACGATCTACTCCACGACGAGCCCGACCGATCACACGTTCATGACGATCGCCGGCCTGCGGTTGGACACGAGCCACAACGGCACCGACGTCGGTCCGAACGCCGCCGAAGACGGGCCGCGCTGGCGCATGCTCGACCGCATCCCCACGTGGGCGCATTGGTCGGTCCGCCATCCGCCGGGGTTGTAAGGTGCGCGCATGCCCCGCAAGGTCGACTACCTGCTGATCGGCGGTGGCCTGGCGTCGGCCAACTGCGCGCGCTGGCTGCGCGAGGAAGGCGCCGACGGCGAGATCGTGCTGGTCGGCCGCGAGCCGGACCCGCCGTACAACCGCCCGAACTGCTCCAAGGGCTACCTGCAGGGCAAGGAGCAGCGCGAGGAGGCCTACTTTCGCCCGGACGAGTGGTGGGGCGAGCAGAAGATCGAGCTGCTGACGCGCACGAGCGTGACGGCGCTCGACGCGGACGCGCGCACGGCGAAGCTGTCGAACAAGCAGGAGATCGAGTTCGACAAGGCGCTGATCGCCACGGGCGCGAACGTGCGCCGGCTGAACGTCGACGGCTGCCATCTCGAGCAGATCCACTACCTGCGCACGCTCGGCAACGCCGACGCGATCCGCGAGGGCGTCGCGGACGCCGAGCAGGTCGTCCTGATCGGCGGTTCCTACATCGGCTGTGAGGTCGCCGCGTCGTT
>DATHJQ010000336.1:0-3962 GCA_035286505.1 Solirubrobacteraceae bacterium
CGGCCGGACACTCGTACGAGTGCCCGCATGCCGAGGCTGGCCATGCGCAACGCGGCGAACGGCCGGTGGAGCGACGATCCGCAGGTAGCGCCGCCAGTCCACGCCGTCGGCCAGGTCGAACGCGTAGCGACCATGCGACGCCGCCAGACCGGCGCTCTGAGCGACCTGGACGAGCCGGTCTGGCGCGCCGAAGCTCGTGTATGTCGCGCTCGACTGCACCGCGATGGCGAAGCCCGACCCGCCCGTGTCGCCGACGTAGCCGCCATATCGCGCGAGGGCGTAGAGGATCGCCTTCTTCCACCGCGGGGCGCCGAGCGCGGCGATTTGGGCCCTGGACATCGCAAGCTGCAAGCGCGCGCCGAGCGGTGGGAGGTTGGGATCTTCACCGCCGCAGGTGCCGGCGCCGGCCTCAGCCGGGTAGACGTAGCTGCCGGTCCAGCGCGACGAGCCCTGGCGGACGCCGTAGCCGAAGCTGGTTCCCGAGCCGCTGCATTTCAAGACGATGAACAGCGCGTGGTCGATGCGCCCGGCTGCCAGCTCCTCCGGACGGATCACGCCGGCGAGGCTCGCAAAGCGCGCCGCCGTGGCGCCGCCGCCGAGCCCGCTTCCGAGGATGCGCACGCGCCCGCCCCAAGCGAAGCTGAGCGTGCCGCCGCCCGGCGGCGGCGTGTGTGCACGCCAGAAGTCGTACTCCCAGCCATCCGGCGTGACGACCGTCATGTGGCCGTCGCCCCCGCCGGCGGGGCGCGCCGCCGCGGGTATCGGGATGCGCGCGCCGGCGATCGCGTTGCGCCCCCACGGTTCGGTCGGGCGCAGCTGGTAGATCGGGTCGCCTGACTGGGCGAAGTAGACGGGATGACCGTAGTCGTCGGGCGTCCCGGCCGTCCCCGCCGTGACATCGGCGGGCGCACCCCACCGCAACGCACCCGCCACGAGCGCAGCGGAGTTGGGATGGACGACCGTCCTGCCGATCGGCCGGTTGAACGGCGAGCTGTCGGCGTAAGGGCGCCAGGAGGCCCCCGGCCAAGCATCCGCGCCGAAGCCGTCCCAGCCTGCGCCGCTGCCGCGCGTGCCGCTCTGGGCCTCAGTGGCGGCGCTCGCGACCGGGGCGCCCAGCGCCAGGCCCAGCGCCAGCGCCAGCGCCGTCAGCGTCGCGACCGGTGCGAGCCCCGCGAGCCCGCCGACCGACTGGCGAGGCGGTGTGCGGATCGTCCCGCCGCGAAGGCTCAAACGGGGCCCTCCAGCAGCGGTGAGGCGCGCGATTGTCGCTCGGCGATTCCCGCCAGCGCAGGCCCGAGCGCGAGCAGCACCCACAGCTGGCCGGCTTCGAGGTTGGAGAGGAAGGCCGAAGCGGTGAGCATGCCGATCAGTGCCAGCGCGCCGGCGCGCGTCAGCGCGGACATCTCGGCATCGCCCTGCAGGTCAAAGCGGCGCGCGGCGCGGACGGCGGCCGTCAGCGAGGCGCCGATCACGCTCACGAACAGCAGCAGTCCGACGATTCCGGTCTCCACCCACAGTTGAAGGTAGAGGTTGTGCACGACGATGTGCTTTTCGACGATCAGGCCGACGTAGCGCAGGGCGCCGGGCTGCAGCGTGTAGTGCGGCGAGACCTGCGGGAACTGCGCGATGCCCACGCCGCCGAGCGGGTGATCGTGCACGACGCGCCACGCGACTTTCCAGATGTCCACGCGCCCACTGCCCTGGTTGGATTCCTGGATTCGCGTCCAGGCCGCGGGATTGGCGACGAAGAAGCTGACGGTCGCCAGGGCCGCGAGGCCGATCAGCGCGAGGATCAGGCCACGGCGCCCGCGCCAGATGACCAGCGCGACGCATGCGCATACCACCGCGCCGATCAACCCGCCGCGCGACTGCGTGGCGGCGAGGCCGACGGCGATGATGGCTGTCGCCAAGGCCACCAGCGTCCGGCGTGACACCGATCGCCAAACGGCCAGGCCCCCCGCCAGCATGATCGCCGGCACGAGCACCGCGGCGAGGTAGTTGGGATCGCCCGCGCCGCCCTGGAAGCGACCGTCGGCGTTGGCGACTTCGCCGCCCCCCGCCTTCACGCTGAGGCCGCCCTTGGCGGCGCCCCACAGCACCGACAGAGCCGCGCCGAACACGAACGCCATCATCAGCCAGCGCACGTGGCGACGCTCGAGGATCGTGCCGAGCACGAGCGTCAGCGCGAGACCGGCGTACACCAGTTCCTTGACCGCTCGTTCGGCGGCGCCTGGGTCGGGCGCCCAGGCCAGGGTGAGGATCGTCCAGACGATGAAGGCGAGCACGCAGACGACCATCGTGCGGTTCTGGGCAAACGCTTCGCGGGTGATCGTTGGCCGTGCGCCCAGGAGCATGGCGACCCAGGCGACGACGATCAGCAGCAGGAGTTTGTTGGGAACGGCTTCGAGGGCCGCCGTGCGCGAGAAGAACAGCAGCACGATCCAGATGCAGATCGCGGCGCGCAGTCGAAAGAAGGCCAGCGGGACGATGCACACCGCGAGCAGCAGCTCGACGCCGACCTTGGTGTCGTAGACCAAGGCGCTGGCCAGTACGACCGAGGCCGCCAGCGCCAGCGCCCAGAGGCGCACCGCCGTGCTCGTAAGCACGACCGCAAAGTGACCCGGGCGGGCAAGCGGCAGCGGGCGCGTCACCACGGACGGCTCCTAAGGGTATGGAACGGGCTTGGTCTTTTTGCCCCGCGCGGACTCGCCGCCCTTGCCCCTGGGGGTCTCCCCGCCGGCGCGCGCACGCGGCGTGGACAGCGGCTCGGGCGGGGTGACCCGGCCATTGGGCTGCTCCATGCCGACCTCGGAGCCGTAGGTCATGTAGGCGTCGCCGGCCCCGGCCTCGCCGATCACGAGCAGGCCGGTGGGCGTGTGGCCCATGCGGTCGAGCAGCTCGCGCGTGTGCTGGAGCTCGGTGCGGTCGGTGTTTCCCGGCCGCGAGACGAGAACGATGTCGTCGACGATCATCGCGGCGCGCAGCGCATCGCTGACCTGGCCGACTGGAGGCGTGTCGATGATCACGTAGTCGGCGGCCTCCCGCGCGCTGCGCAGCAGGTCGGGCAGGCGTCGTCCGACCGCTTCGAGCAACGGAGTGACGTCGTTCTGCGGGGTCGCGCTGATCACCCGAAGGCCGGGTGCGGAGCGAGGTTCGACGAGCAGCTCGTCGAGCGTCGTGTCCATGCGGAACAGGTCCATGAAGTCCGCGTGGACGTTCAGTCGCCTGCCCACGTCGGGCCTGCGCAGGTCGAAGTCGAAGAGGATCACGCGGTAGTTGGCCGCGGCGAGGACGAGTGCGAAGTTGACGGCCGACGAGGTCTTGCCGTCGCGCGGCGAGGCGCTCGTGAACATCACGGTCCGCCCGCCGGAGTGCGGCCCGGGCGGAAGCTGCACCTGCAGGGTGCGAAAGGCCTCGCGCACCCTTGGAGGTATCAAGTCCGCCGAGCCGATCTCGCGAGCGGCGCGCGGCAGCGGGGGGACGCGCGAGAGCACCGGCAGCGGGTAGAGCGAGAGCAGCTCGTCTTCGTCGCGCACGCGGCGGTTGAGGTACTCGATGGCGATTGCCGCGCCGACGCCGATCACCAGGCCGGCCAGAAGCGCGAGCGCGACGATCAGCTTCTTCGACGAGCCCGCCTGCGACGTCGGGATCGGCGCCGCCTGCAGCAGCGAGAAGTTCGGGTCGTGTCCGTTGGCCACGGAGCTGAGCGCGTTGACCTGCGCCGCGAGCTGCGTCGCGGCCGCGTTTTCGCCTTCCGGCAGGAGCTTCTGACGGCCTTCGAGCTGCTTGAGCTGGACTTTGGCTTCGTGGCTCAGCAGCGTCGCGTGCAGCGAGAGCGCCGCGCGCGCGTAGGTGTTCGCCAGCTTGGCCGACCCGAGCGCGCCGCTCGCGGTGGCGGTGACGGAGACGATGTCGCTTTCGCCGCGCGGCTGGATGGCCACCGCTTCGCCGACGCTTTTCTG
>DATHJQ010000337.1:0-3416 GCA_035286505.1 Solirubrobacteraceae bacterium
GGCCAGCGCGAAGGGGCTCACCTACCTCGCGCTGTGCGCCGTGCCGCCGCTTGCCGCCGCGGCGCTCGTATGGCTGACGCCGGCGGCGCGACCCGCCCTGGCGCTGCTCGCGATCGGCCTGTTCGCAACGGCCTGGGCCGACCGCGGCGGCCTGGCCGGGCAGGCCAGCGCGCTGGCTCTCTCGGCGCTGAGCTGCGTGACGCTCGGAGCGCTGCTGGCGATCGTCACGCCGCCGCGCTGGCTGGGCGCCGGGATCGTGGCGATGGCCGTCGCCGACGCCGCGCTGGTGATCTCAGACCTGCTGCAACGCCCCAACAGCGCGCTCAACGCAGCTCGTCCCGCAGCCGGGCTGCCGCGCCTGCAGAGCGCCGAGCTCGGCTCGGCCGTGATCGGCTATGGCGATCTGTTCGTCGCGGGCGCGCTCGGCGCGTTGCTGGCGCTCGCGTGGGGCCGATCGACCCAGCTGCGCGGCGCCGCGCTGTGCGCGACGCTCGCGCTGGCCTTTGACCTGCTGTTCTTCTTCGTCGACGAGCTCCCGGCGACGGCGCCGGTTGCGCTCACGCTGATCGCCTTGGCCGTGCTCCGGCGGAGATCCGCGGCGACGGCGCAAGCTCGAGCGCCTGCAACGTCCGCGTCGCCTGCTCGGCGTCTGCGGCGTCCGCGGCGTCCTGCTCGGCGGACGCCAGCCGCGCCGTGAGCGCGCGCGCCGTCGTCTCCACGGCCTCGGGCGCCCGCACGGAGCGATCGGAGGCCGCGCCGGCTTCCTCTATGCGCCGCACCTGTGGCACCACTCGCGCGTCGAAGGAGCCGACCGCCTCGTTGTAGGCGGTCACCGCCGAATCCAGCTGGCGCCCGACCTTGGCCAGCGGCTCGACGAAGCGACCGAGGCGGCGATGCAGCTCGCGGGCGGACTCCGCGATGTCGCGCGCGGACTCGGCGATGCGCTCTTCGCGCCAGCCGTGGTGCGCGGCCCAGAGCAGGCCGATCAGCGTGGTCGGCGTGGCCAGCAGGACCTGCTGCTGCACGCCGTACTCGATCAGCGCCGGATCGCCCGCCAGGGCCGCCTGGTAGATGCCGTCGGAGGGCACGAACATCACGACGAACTCCGGCGTCGCCTCCAGCTGACTGTGATAGCCCTTCGCGGCCAGTTTGACGATGTGCTCGCGCGTCTGGCGGGCGTGGCGGGCGATGTGCGTTTCGCGCTCGTCCTCGTCGGATGCCTCGAGCGCCGACAGATAAGCGTCGAGCGGGACCTTCGAGTCGACCACGATCAGCTTGCCGCCGGGCAGGCGCACGAGCATGTCCGGTCGCAGCGCACCACCGTCCGTGCGGATCGTGCTCTGCTCGAGGAAGTCGCAGTGGGCGAGCATTCCGGCCATCTCCACGACGTTGCGCAGCTGGATCTCTCCCCACGAGCCGCGAGTGGTCGGGCGCTTGAGCGCCGTGACCAGGTTGCCGGTCTCCTGCCGCAGCGTGCCCACGCCGTCGCCGAGCATGCGCACCATCTGCGCGAGCTCGCCGTGAGCCTGCCTGCGCTCGCGCTCCAGGCGCCCGATCTCCGACTCCATCCGCCCGAGCTTCTCCTGCACCGGAGCGACCAGGCCCTTGATCTCCTCGGCGCGCCGGGCCATCTCGCCGCTCGCCCGCTCCTCCTCCAGGCGCCGCTGCTCGACCAGGCGCCGAGCGAGGCTGTCGCCCGTCTGCTCTGCGACCTCAGCGGAGATCGACTTGAGGTCGTCGCGCACGTGCTGGCGCGAGGCGCGCGCGAGCGCTGCGACGCCCGCCGCCGCGAGCAGCACGGCCAGGATGAGAAGGAGCGCAGTCATGAACAAAACAGGATGCCCGCCCGTTCGGACGTGGCCTCGAGCGGGGGTCAGCCCGGCGTCGCGCGCGATAAACCGCACTTGACACGTGGGCCACCCCTGGCTATGCTCGGGGACGTTCCGCAGCCGTGGTTCAGGCTGAGGACATTCAACAGAGGGACAATTCCATTGATGGGGCTGAGCCAGGGGCGGATCTCGCTAGCGGCTTGCTCCGCTCGTATAGGAGGATGTGAGATATGCAAGCCATGAATGGCTCTGCAGGATCGGTCCGTTCACGCGGACGACTCATCGGGTGCTGCCTGGCGCTCGCGCTGGCGCTCTCGGCATTGGTGTTCGCACCGGTCGCCGCCAACGCCGCCGAACCGCCGGAAAGCAAAACGTTCCTGGCGGTCGGTGACTCGATCAGCTTTGGCTACAGCCAGCAGAAATTCAACGAAAACTACCCCAGCGAGCCGCCGTCATACTTCGAAGACGGGGTCATCAACCAGGCCAACAAACTGCTCGCCAGAAGCACCGAGCTTGGCAAAGGCATCAAACCTGTCAACTACGCGTGCCCCGGCGAGACGTCCAACGGTCTGATCGGCGAAAAAGAAGCTCTCGGCGGCAAACCGTCGACGTCGAACGACAAACGCGAAACGGACTACCACCCGTGCTCGTACCACAACCAGAGCGGCCTGCCGCTGCACGCTTCGCTGGGAGGCCTGTCGCAGCTCGAAGAGGCGCTTGCGATCCTCAAAGAAGGCGCGCCGGCTCACCCCGTCAAGCTGATCTCGATCAACATCGGCTCCAACGACGAGCTCGCGGCGATCGCCAAATGCGAAGAAGAAGTCAAAAAAGAATTCGAAACAGAAGGCAAAAGCAAATGGGACAAAGGCAACGGGCCCGCTGAAGCAGTCAACAACTGCATCGGGTACACGGCTACCAACGTGACCTTCCCGCACATCCTCAACAACCTCGGCAAAATCATCGGGGCGATTGACAGCAAAAACCCGGGTGGCGGCCACTACACGGGCGCGATCGTGCTTCAGGGCTACTACAACCCTGACGCCTTCGTGCTGCCGGGCAGCGACGCCCTGCAGAAGGGCCTGAACAACGCGGTGGAAGCGAACATCGTTCCTGCCTTCCCGAACGTGACCTACGCGAACCCCTTCCCGGTGTTCAACAAAGGCACGGAATTCTCGAACGCAGAGAAAAAATCAATCGAAAAATTCACCGAAATGTGCAACCCGGCCGTCCAGAAAGTCGTTACTGGCGAAGACCCGGGATGCGAAGGCGACATTCACCCGTCGCTTGCGGGCTCCAAAGCCCTTGGCAAGCTGGTCAACGAAGCGTACCTGGCCAACCCTGCCAAATGATCATCTGAAGTACGAGTAAGAAGCGCCATTCGGGGCGCCTGGCCTAGTCGGCCAGGCGCCCCGTCTGCTTAAGCTCGTCAGCGGCCCGCCCGAGCACCGCGAGCATCGCCGGGGCCGCCGGGACCAGGCGTGCGCCGGCCGGCGTGGCGGCGATCACCTGGCGCACTGGAGGGGTCGGCGAGAGGGCACGGATGACAACGTCGTCGCGCACCACCGACAGCGCCAGCTCGGGGATCAG
>DATHJQ010000338.1:0-4439 GCA_035286505.1 Solirubrobacteraceae bacterium
CCGGCGCGCCCGACTCGATCTCCGCGCGCAGCTCGGCCAGCGTGCCGTGGCGCTCGGCCACGACGTTGTGCTGGTGGATCGTCTCGAGATTCTCCTGGCGCGCGGACACGAAGCTGCGGCCGTCCAGCTGCGGGAACTCGCGCACGACCCCGGCCACCATCTCACGAACGCAGTCCTCCACGAAGCGCGGACGGCGGTGGGCCTTCTCCACGACCTCGACCTCATCGGAGCGCTTCATCAGCTCGTAGATCTCCGAGGACATGCTCGCCTCGGCGACCTTCAGCAGCGTCGACGCGTCGATCTCCTCCACGCACTCCTCGATGCAGCCGACGTGCAGCGTCGCCAGGCCCCGCTGGTTGTGCGTGGCGATCGGCACGCGCTCGACGATCCGCTCGATCTCCGCCTCGGAGAAGCCGTCGGCCGCCAGGCGCTCTCGCGCGCGGGAGGCGACGAGCTCCTGTGCACACGGGCACGCGGTCATGCCCGTAGCCGACACGCCGACGGTGCGCCGCGTGCCGTGCGCGAAAGCAACCGCCCGCCCGTAAAGCGTGTAGATCTCCTGCGTCTGTATGCCCGACACCGGCGCCGGCTTGTGCTCGGGATAACGCGCCGCGATCGTCACCTCCGCGCGTGCGGCCTGCTGGCGCTCGCGCACGAGCTCGGCGATGTGCTGCGCGAGCGTCTCGGCGCGAAAGGGCGACTCGCGGAGCACGACCTGGCCGATCGCCTCGTTGACGACCTCCTCGAAGCGCGACATGTGCGCTCCCTTCTGCTCGCCGCCCAGGTCGACGAAGCACTCCAGTCGCGCGAAGAACAGCTCGTCGCGGATGCGAATGACCTTCTCAACGCCCGTCACGCCGACGCGCGACAGGGCGACAGGAACACGCGGCGTGCGCGATTGCACATCCTCGTCGGCGCCCCTGGCGAGCGGCGGCGAGACGCTGGAGCCGATCGCCTGCACGCCGCCAGCGTAGCGCGGGCAGGGCTGTGCGCGCGCGGCGTCAAGCGGCGCAGGTGGCGGCCGAGACCACGCGCGGACCGGCGCGCTCATCGCCGCCTTGACAAACTGCCCGCGCGACCGTCGATTCTGGTATCAATCCGCACTCGGCCAAACGGACGATCTAAAAGGCGCGGAGCCATGATGATCATTGGGGGTCCAGGTTGAGGGCGAAGGTTGAGGGTGCAGTTAGCGCAGTGATCGCGGACACCGTGGTCGAGATGGAGGAGATGCAGGGAGTTCTCGCCAGCGCTCGCGAGCGGGGTTCCGTGAGCGCTGTGAGCCTGCGCGCGGCGGTTGAGGAGGCCGAGCTCTCAAGCGAGCAGACGCAGGACCTGTTCAGCTACCTGGAGGAGCACGCGATCGAGATCGTCGACTCCGACGAGACCGCCGGCGAGCTGCACGCAGGCGCGCAGGCCTCCAGCGAGAGTGCGGCCGACGCCGAGCGCCCGGGCGCTCGCGACGAACACGACGAGCCGGAGACGGACGACGAAGCGCGCGGCGTTCGCGCGCGCCTGCAGGAGCTCAAGCGCGCCGAGGCCGACCTGTCGGTCGACCCCAGCCTGGACTCGCTGCGGCTGTACCTGCGCTCGATCGGCCGCGTGCCGCTGCTGGACGCCGAACAGGAGGTCGCGCTGGCCAAGCGCATCGAGCGCGGCGACATGGCCGCCAAGCAGCACATGGTCGAGGCCAACCTGCGCCTCGTAGTGTCCATCGCCAAGGGCTACGTCGGGCGCGGGCTGACCTTCCTCGACCTGATCCAGGAGGGCTCGTTGGGGCTGATCCGCGCCGTGGAGAAGTTCGACCACCGCCGCGGCTACAAGTTCTCCACGTACGCCACCTGGTGGATCCGCCAGGCGGTCAGCCGTGCGCTCGCCGACAAGGCGCGCACGATCCGCATTCCCGTGCACATGGTCGAGCGGCTGAACAAACTGATCAGCGCCGAGCGCATGCTCATCCAGCAGCTCGGGCGCGAACCGACCGCCGAGGAGATCGCCTCAGAGCTGGAATGCGAGGTCCGCGAGGTCCGCGACGTGCTGCGCCTGGCCCAGCAGCCGGTCTCGCTGGAGAAGCCCATGGGCGAGGAGGACGACTCGGCGCTGGCCGACTTCGTCGAGGACGTCTCCGCCGAGTCGCCCTTCGAGATCGCCTCCGAGGCGCTGCGCCGCGAGAACATCACACGCGTGCTCGCCTCGCTGCCGCGGCGCGAGCGCGAGGTGCTCGAGCTGCGCTACGGCATCGTCGGCGGCCGCGCGCGCACGCTCGAGGAGGTCGGGCGCGCCTTCAACATCACGCGCGAGCGCGTGCGCCAGATCGAGAACCGCACGCTCAAGAAGCTGCAGACGCTGCCCGAAGCGCAGCAGCTGCGCGAGGCTTCGTAGCGGGCGCGCGGGAGCCTCAGACCCTCCGGCGCAGCTACGACGCCGGCTGGTATCCAAATGCCTCCGATCGCTATCCTCATCGCCCCTGGCGGGGTTCCCGAGCGGTCAAAGGGGAGGCGCTGTAAACGCCTTGGCTCAGCCTTCGCAGGTTCGAATCCTGCCCCCGCCATACCGGCCTCAGCCTGCACGCAGCTTCTGCGCAAGCTCGTTCGCCTCCGGCGTGCTGACCAGCACGCTGCGCAGCGGCTCGTGGTTGCGCACCTCCAGCGACAGAGCCGGCACGCCGCGGCGCACGATGAACACGCGGTCCAGGCGGATCGTGCGCGCGAGGTAGTAGAGGCCCGGCAGCCGCAGCCCGGCTTTCAGCCCGCTGCCCGCGACCTCGCCGATCGGATCGTCGACCACGCCGACCTCGCGCACGTCGGCGCGCGCCACGTGGATGTCTTTCATCAGTCCCAGCGCCTTCTGCCAGGGCGAGAGCAGGACGTCGAAGGACTCGTCTGTCACGCGCACGCGCACGCGAGCAGACTAGCCGCAGGCGCGCGAGAGGGAACGCGAATGCGGGTCAGGAGCCAGAGCACCCCGGACCGCCCGCAGCGCGGAGTTCGCGCCTCTGCGGTCGGGGTGGCATGATCGGGCCAACCAGCCAGAAGGGAGTTGTGCCATGGAGTCTTCTGACGGCGCCGCGAGGGTGCTCGTTGTGGCCCACAAGACAGCCGCCACACAACCGCTGCTCGATGCCGTACGCGAGCGTGCCCAACGCGGCAAGGCGTCCTTTACGCTGCTCGTGCCCAACGCCGCCCCGGGCCTGCACAAGGTCGTCGATCCCGAGGACCAGAGCGGCGGCGAGGCACAGACGGTCATCGACCGCGCCAAGCCCCTGCTCAGCGACGCCGCCGGCGCTCCCGTCGAAGGCATCGTCGGCTCGCCCGACCCGATCGCCGCGATTGAAGACGCGATCAACCTGCGCGGCTTCGACGAGGTCATCATCTCGACGCTGCCGAGCAAAATCTCGCACTGGCTCAAACTCGACCTGCCGAGCAAGGTCACGGGCATGGGCCTGCCGGTGACTACCGTCACGCCCGACGCTTGATCGCCGCCGCCAACCGCCGGACCCCTCGATCGAGCTGCGGCACCGTCGGTGTTGGCCGGCGCGGTACAGTGCCGTTTCCCCGCCCAGCTAGCTCAGTTGGTAGAGCACTTCCATGGTAAGGAAGGGGTCTCCGGTTCGAGTCCGGAGCTGGGCTTGGCAAACCGCCTGTAAATAGGCGGTTTTTTTGTGGAGGGGTCCGGGCGCGGCGGCAGGGGTGACAACGTTTTGTACAACGCCCCGGCTGGTGAGCGCCCCCGAAACGACGGAACCCTGCGGGCTGTCAAGTTCCCACAGGGCTCTAGATCTAGATCGTCGGTAACGGCTTGCCGTGCACGGCCATTCCAGCTACGAGACCCTGTACCCGCCGCTACATGGGCCTTGGGGTCAAGGTGCAAAGGGGGCTCGTGCCCTCTCGGTGCAGAATGCACGTTGGCAGCCGCGTCGGACAGAACGCGGCGACCCTCCCCGATAGCATCGCCACATGACCGCACCCCCGCCCCACGACCGACGATTTGATGCACTTGCGGAGCGTCTTGCCGGGCTGACCGTGGAGCAGGGTCGCAGGCTCTACGACTCCCTGTCTGCCGAGGAGCAGACCGCGATGGACGAGCGTGGGCTCAAGCGTACGTGGGCCGCGATGAAGGGCGCGGAAACCCGCCGCCGCAACCAAGAGCGCGAGCGGCAGCGCGCCATGCACGGAGAGCAAGCAAGGCGGCGCGGCGATAAGTCGGAGCAGCAAGAGACTCTTGAGCGGCTGAAACGTCGTGTAGATGAGGAGCGGCAAGAGACGCTTGAGCGGCTGCTGAGGAACGATCGCGCTCCTCAGGACTGAACGCCCCGCTATGTGCCTGCGCGGCTAGCCCGCGCTTGGTTTGGTGAGGTTCCCCGTCGTCCGGCGATCCGCGTGCGGCGCGCTTGCTGGTGCGGGTGCGGCGCTCACGGGCACGCGTCGGTGGGGCGTTGGCCC
>DATHJQ010000339.1:0-5506 GCA_035286505.1 Solirubrobacteraceae bacterium
CGAGAAGGGCATACCGACCGTCGTGGAGTTCTTCGGCCAGGACGTCGCGCGCGAGCTTGCCGGCGAGTCCGCCGCGGATCTGCTGCTCGGCAACAACGTGCTCGCCCACGTACCCGACCTCAACGACTTCGTCGCCGGCATGAGGCTGCTGCTCAAGCCGGGCGGGGTGATCACCATGGAGTTCCCGCACCTGATGCGACTGATCGAGGACAACCAGTGGGACACCATCTACCACGAGCACTTCTCCTACTTCTCCTTCCTCACCGTCAGCGCCGTGTTCGCCGCGCATGGACTGCGCGTGTTCGACGTGCAAGAGCTGCCCACGCACGGCGGCTCGCTGCGCATCTTCGCGGCGCACTCAGAGGACGGCGAGAAGCGCGAGACCGACGCCGCGCGCGAGCTGGCCGAGCGCGAGCGCACCGCCGGCTACGAGCGCCTGGAGACCTACTCCGGCTACGGACGCCGCGTCGAGCAGGACAAGCGCCAGATCCTGCGCTTCCTCATCGACCTCAAGGAGCGCGGCCTGAGCGTGGTCGCCTACGGTGCGCCGGCCAAGGGCAACACGCTGCTCAACTACTGCGGCGTGCGCCGCGACATGATCGCCTACACCTGCGACCTGAACCCGCACAAGCAGGGCCATTTCCTGCCCGGCAGCCACATCCCGATCCGCTCGCCCGACGTGCTGCGCGAGGACCGGCCCGACGTCGTGCTGATCCTGCCGTGGAACCTCAAGGACGAGATCGTCTCCCAGCTGCACTTCGTCGGCGAGTGGGGCGGGCGCTTCGCGGCGCGCACGCCGGAGCTCACGCTGCTCTGATGCGCTTCGTCGCGACGCCGCTGAACGGAGCGTGGGTCGTCGATCTGGATCTGCTCGGCGACGAGCGCGGCTGGTTCGCCCGTACGTTCGACGCCGAGGAGTTCGCCGCGCGCGGGTGCAACCCGGACGTCGTGCAGTGCAACGCCTCCTTCAACGCCCGGCGCGGCACGCTGCGCGGCATGCACTACCAGGCAGAGCCCCACAGCGAGTCAAAGCTCGTGCGCTGCGTGCGCGGGGCTGTCTTCGACGTCGCGGTCGACCTGCGTGCCGGCTCGCCGACGCTTTGCGGCTGGCACGGCGTGGAGCTGAGCGCTGAGAACCGCCTGGCCTTCTACATCCCGCCGGGCTTGGCGCACGGCTTTCAGACGCTCTCAGACGACGCCGAAGTGCTCTACCAGATGGGCCAGCCCTACGCGCCCGACGCGGCGCGCGGCGTGCGCTGGGACGACCCGGCGTTCGCCATCCAGTGGCCCGGAGTGGACGGGCCGCGCATCGTCTCAGAGCGCGACAGCGCCTATCCGGACTTCGCGCCGTGAGCCGCGTGCTGCTGACGGGCGCCAGCGGGTTTATCGGGCGCCACGCGCTCGCGGCGCTGGCCGGCGCCGGCCACGAGGTTCACGCGCTCTCGCGCCGGCAGCCGCACGGCAGAGCGGACGGCGCGGGCGGCGCGGGCGCGGTCAGCTCGGGCGAGGCGACGTGGCATCGCGCCGACCTGACCGACGCGGGCGAGGCAGAGCGCGCGGTGCGGGAGATCGGCGCGGACGCGCTCGTGCACCTCGCCTGGTACGTCGAGCACGGCACGTATTGGCATGCGCGCGAAAACGTCGTCTGGGTCGAGGCGACGCTGCGGCTGCTGCGCGCGTTCATCGCCGCGGGCGGGCGCCGCGCTGTGCTCGCCGGCACGTGCGCCGAGTACGAGTGGTCGCGCGAGCGCTACGCCGAGACCGCGCCGCTTGGGCCGGCGACGATGTACGGCGTGGCCAAGAACGCCACGCGCCAGGTAGCCGAGCGCCTGACGGCCGACGCCGAGGTGGAGCTCGCCTGGGGGCGCGTGTTCATGCCCTACGGTCCCGGCGAAGGCCGCGAGCGCCTGCTGGCGAGCGTCGCCACGGCGCTGCTCGCCGGAGCCCCGGCGCCCGTCTCGCAGGGCACGCACGTGCGCGACTTCATCCACGTCGAGGACGTCGCAGGCGCCTTCGCCGCGATGCTCGACAGCTCGGTGCAGGGCGCCGTCAACGTGGGCACCGGGCACGGCCACTCGATCCGCGAGATCGTCGAGCTGATCGCGCAGGCGATCGGTCGTCCCGAGCTCGTCCGGTGGGGGGCGGTGGCGCAGCGCGACGGCGAGCCGGCCCACCTCGTCGCCGACGCGGGGCGGCTGATCGACGAGGTGGGATACACGCCGCGGTTGGAGCTGCGCGAGGGCGTCGAGCGCACCGTGGCCTGGTGGCGCGAGCGGGCGGCGTGACGCCGCAGGGCCAGACGCGGCGCTTTGGCGCACTGCGCGACCTGCTCGGCCGGCCGGTCGACCTGCTGCTCGGCTCCGAGCGTCGCGTCCGGCTGGCGCGCGAGGCCACCGACCGGCGGCTCTACTCCGACGAGCGCCTGACGCTCGGCCGCTGCAGCTACGGCGAGCCGCGCGTGGCGACCTTCCCCGGAGACACCGCGCGCGTGCGTATCGGCGCGTTCTGCTCGATCGGCCCCGACGTGATCCTGATGGACGGCGGCGACCACCGCGTCGACTGGGTCTCCACGTTCCCGTTTCGCGCCGCGCTCGGACTCCCGGGCGCCTACGAGGACGGGCACCCGCGCAGTCGCGGCGACATCGAGATCGGCAACGACGTGTGGATCGGGAGCGGCGCGCGCGTGCGCTCGGGCGTGCGCGTGGGCGACGGCGCGGTGATCGGCGCCTACTCCGTCGTAACGCGCGACGTGCGGCCGTACGCGATAGTCGCCGGCTTGCCCGCGCGCGAGATGCGCCGGCGCTTCGGCGACGAGCAGGTCGCGGCGCTGCAGCGGATCGCCTGGTGGGACTGGCCGATGGACGAGGTGCTGCGCTGTGTGCCGCAGCTGTGCAGTGAGAACGTCGACGCGTTCATCCGGGAGCACCTGCCCGGGTGAGCGTCGAGCCGGATCTGCTGGACACGCGCGAGGCGGGGCCGGCGGCGCTGCGCGGGAGCGTCCTGCGCACCGGCTCCTACGTGCTCGGCATCCTGCTCTCGCTGATCTCGGCGCGTGTGCTGATCGAACACCTGGGCGTGTCGAGCTTCGGCCGCTACACGACCGTCGTGGCGCTCGTGACGATCGTGGCCGGCTTCACCGAGGCCGGCCTGAACAGCATCGTGCTGCGCGAATACTCCACCCTCGGCGAGCAGCCCAGGCGCGAGATGATGGCCTCTGCGATCGGCATCCGCCTGATCCTCACGGTCAGCGGCGTGGCGCTCGCGGTGGCCTTCGCGGCGATCGCCGGATACGGCTCGGCGATGGTCGCGGGCACGGCGCTGGCGGGCGTCGGGCTCGTGCTGCAACTGCTGCAGAGCACGCTCTCGACGACGCTGCAGGCGCAGCTGCGCTTCGGCTGGGTCTCGGCCGTGGAAGTGCTGCGCCAGGTCGTCAACGTGGCCCTGCTCGTGGCGCTGGCGCTGGCCGGCGCGGGCCTGCTTCCGCTGCTGGCGGTCGCCATCCCGGCATCCGCCGTGTCGCTGCTGTTCACGATCCCGCTGGTCGTCCGCTACACATCGCTGCGGCCCTCCTTCCACGCGGGACGCTGGTGGGGGCTGCTGCGCGAGACGATCCCGTGGGCCGTGATCGCGGCCGTCAGCATCGTCTACTTCCGCCTCGCGCTCGTGCTCATGTCGCTGATCTCGAGCGCCGTGCAGACCGGCTACTTCGCCACCTCGTTTCGCATCACCGAAGTGCTCGTGGCGATCCCCGTGCTCGTCATCAGCGCAGCCTTCCCGATACTCGCCCGCGCCGAGCGCGAGGACTCCGAGCGCTTCGACTTCGCCAGCGGGCGCATCTTCGAGCTGGCGCTGTTCGCCGGCACGCTGCTCGTGCTCGCGCTGGAGGTCGGAGCGGGCTTCGCCATCCACGTTATCGCCGCCGACAAGGCCGACCCGTCGGTCGCCGTGCTGCGCATCCAGGGCCTGGCGCTGATCGCGAGCTTCGTGGCGGTCGCCTGCGGCTATCCGCTGCTGATGCTGCGTCGCTATCGCGAGGTGCTGTTCGCCAACCTGCTCGCGCTGGCCATCTCGGCGATCCTCACGCTGAGCCTCGCGCCCTCGCACGGCGCGCGCGGGGCGGCGCTCGCGGCGCTGATCGCCGAGGTCGGCCTCGCGCTGAGCCAGGCCGTCATGCTCCGGCGCGCGGCGCCCGGCGTGGCGATGCGCCTGGGCACGATTCTCGCGGTGGCCGTCGGCGGCGGCGCCGCCGTGGCCGTCGGGCTGGCGCTGCCCGTGCATCCGCTGGTCGGCGCCTCGGTGGCAGTCGCCGTCTATCTGGCGATCCTCAGGCTGCTCGGGCGCCTGCCGCCGGAGCTCGGCGAGCTGCTGAGCGGCCTGCTGCGACGTCCGGCCCGCTGAGGCGCCGGCCCGCCGGGGCGCCGCTCAGCGGCCGCTGCCGCCGTCCGCTCCGACGATCGCCTCCAGCTCGCGCCAGCCGATCCGCCGGCGCGCCTGCACCGCGCGGCGCTTGCGCAGCGCGCGCGGCAGGCCGCGCAGCGCGTCGCGCCACACGCGCAGCCAGATCCCCAGCTTGCGATCGCGCAGCGCCACTGCCAGGTTGACGAGCTGTCCCAGCAGCAGGTGCGGCGCGTGGCGCAGCAGCGAGCTCGCCGGCAGGTCCTTGGCGACGATCCACAGCGTGTTGCGCCACAGGTGGTAGCGCGTGAAGTCAGACAGACCGCGGCCGATCGTCGCGCTGCCCATGTGATAGACGACCGCGCTGGGCACGTAGCGGCAGCTCAGGCCGGCAAGCTGCGCGCGCAGGTTCCAGTCGACGTCCTCGTAGAAGGCGAAGAAGTCCTCGTCGAACTCGCCCACCTGCTCCAGCGCGCTGCGCCGGTACAGCGCGGCGCCGCCGCACGCGCCGAAGATCGCGCGCGGCCGGTCGTACTGGCCGACGTCGCGCTCGCCGTGCCCGCGCCGCCCGCCCGTCGCCGCCCACGTGAACACGTCGCCGGCGCCGTCGATCACGTCGCGCTGCTCGAAGTCGCGCAGCTTCGCGCCCGCCCAGCCCGCCTGCGGGTGCTCGCGCATGGCAGCAACGAGCTCGCCGAGGCAGTCCGCGTCGAGCTCGAGGTCGTTGTTGAACAGCCCCACCAGCTCGCCGCGCCCGGCGCGCGCGCAGACGTTCAGCGCCGCCGTCACGCCGACGTTGTGCGCCAGCGAGACGACCGAGACCTGCGGCCAGCGCTCGGCCAGCCAGGCCACCGTGTCGTCGCGCGAGCCGTTGTCCACGACGACCACCTCGAAGTCGCGAAAGCTCTGGCGCGCCAGCGACGGCAGGATCACCTCCAGCAGGTGGCGCCCGTCGTAGGAGAGCACCGCGACCGTCAGCAGCGGCGCGGCTGCGCCGGTCGGCGTCGGCAATGATTCGGCCATGGAAGCGGACAAGCTACAGCCCGCCGCGCCCGCCGCGACGCCGGCCGCGACGCCCGCGCGCTCGCCCGGCGAGGACGCCGCGAGCGTC
>DATHJQ010000340.1:0-5036 GCA_035286505.1 Solirubrobacteraceae bacterium
AGAACACGGACGGCCGTGGGCCCGTGTGCACCGCGCGCCGCTGCGCCACGCCAACGCGGTCAATCCATCAATAAGATCTTCATGCGTGGAATCGGCCGGGGACCGGGCCAGCGCGCACGCCCTAGGATGGACACGTGGAGAGCTCAGCCGCCTCCGTCGCCGAGAGCTTCGGCGACCTCGAGCGCCATCGGCGCGAGCTGACGGCGCACTGCTACCGGATGCTCGGCTCGCCGTTCGAGGCCGAGGACGCCGTGCAGGACGCGCTGCTGCGCGCCTGGCGCTCGCTCGACGGCTTCGAGGGCCGCGCGTCGCTGCGCTCGTGGCTGTATCGCATCGCCACGAACGTCTGCCTGGACATGCTCGACTCAAAGCAGCGCCGCGCCCGCCCGATGGACCTCGGCGAGGCGCGCTCGCCCGAAGGCCCGACCGGCGAGATCCTGCCCGAGACGACGTGGATCGAGCCGGTTCCAGACGCCATGGTCGCGCCCGAGGGCGACCCGGCTGCGGTCGCGCAGTCGCGCGAGACGATACGCCTGGCGTTTGTGGCCGCGCTGCAGCACCTGCCACCGCGCCAGCGCGCCGCGCTGATCCTCTGCGAGGTGCTGCACTGGAAGGCCGCCGAGGTCGCCGAGCTGCTCGACACGAGCACGCCGGCGATCAACAGCGCGCTGCAGCGCGCACGCGCGACGCTCGACACCGCCGAGACGCACGACCCCGGCCGCGGCGCGCTGTCCGAGCGCGACAGCGATCTGCTCGGGCGCTACGTCGACGCCTTTCAGCGCTATGACATGGACGCGCTGACGAGCCTGATCCACGAGGACGCAACGCAGTCGATGCCGCCGTATGAGCTGTGGCTGCGCGGGCGCGAGGACATCTTCGCCTGGTGGGTCGGCCAGGGCGCCGGCTGCCGCGGCTCGCGCGTGATCGCCACGCAAACTGCCAACGGCTCGCCCGCCTTTGCGCAGTACAAGCCGCGCGAGGACGGCGGCGAGGGCTACGAACCGTGGGCGCTGCAGGTGCTCGAGGTCAAGCACGGGCAGATCGTCGAGATGACGTTCTTCCTCTCCACCGACAGGCTGTTCCCGCTGTTCGGCGTGCCCCTGCAGTCCCCCGGCTAGCTGCGCAGCACTTCGTCGAGCCCGACCAAGGCAACCAGCTCGAGCAGCTCCTGCGAGGCGCCGCACAGCAGCACCGAGCAGCGCCTGCGGCGCGCAGTCAGCGCGAGTCGCGCGAGCGCGTCCACAGCTACGCCGTCGGCGTCGACGCCGGCGACCTCACAGCGCAGCTCGCCGGCAGCGCATTGCGCCAGCAGCACGCGGGTGCGCTCGAACAGGCCCGGCAGGTCCTCGCGCCGCAGCGGAGCGCGGATCTCGATGCTGACGCTGCGCTGCGACGAAGCGGCCATCTTGCGCGACGTGCGTCGCCCGGCTAGCCCGTCTCCATCGAGCCGCGCGGCTGCGGAGGACCGGCGCCCGCCGCGACCGACTCCTCCGCAGACGCCGTTCCGCGCTTGGGCGCCGACAAGCCGAGGCACAGAAGGACCGCGAGCCCGACGAGACCGGCACCGATCAAAAACGCCTCGTGATAGCCACCCGTGAGCGCCACGGCGAGCGGCTTGCCGGCGTTCGTCAGCGAGCGGCTGTGCGTCGCCGCGCTCGTCGCCAGCACCGCCAGGCCCAGCGCCCCGCCGACCTGGCCGGCCGTGTTGACCAGCCCCGAAGCCAGCCCAGCATCCTGGGGCGCCACGTCGGACATCGCCAGCGACATCAGCGCCGGGAAGGTGGAGCCGACGCCGACGCCGAGCAGCAGCATCACCGGCAGGACGTCGGTCAGGTAGCTGCTGTGCACGGGAATGCGCGCGAACAGCAGCAGCCCGCCCACGACCAGGACCATCCCGGGCAGCAGCGTGCGCCGGGCGCCGAAGCGCATGATCAGCCGTTCGGTGTAGCGCAGCGAAAGCGTGCCCATGACGACGGTCGTGGGCAGGAACGCCAGGCCGATCTTCAGCGGGTCGTAGTGCTGAACGTGCTGCAGGTACAGCGAGCCGAGGAAGAACGTGCCGAACATGCCCGCGACGACCAGCGCCTGGATCGCATTGGCCCCGGCGGTGTCGCGCGAGCGGAACACGCGCAGCGGCATCAGCGGCTGGCGCGCGGTCGCCTCGCGCCACACGAACAGCACGAGCAGCACCAGCGAGCCGGCCGCGAACGCCAGCGTCGTCGCCGAGCCCCAGCCGTGGTCGGCCGCCGGCGAGACGATCGTGTAGACGCCGAGCATCAGCGAGCCGACGATCAGCGCGGCGCCCGGCAGGTCGGCTCCCTCGCCGACCCCCAGCCCGCGGCCGTCCTCCAGCAGACGCTGCGCGGCGAAGGCAGTGACCAGCCCGATCGGCACGTTGACGAAGAAGATCCAGTGCCAGTCGATCGCCTGCGTGAGCACACCGCCGGCGAGCAGGCCGACCGAGCCCCCGGCCGATGCGACGAAGCCGTACACGCCGATCGCCTTGGCCTGCTCGGCCGGCTTGGGGAACATCGTGACGATCATCCCGAGCACCACCGCCGACGTCATCGCGCCCCCGGCGCCCTGCACGAAGCGCGCCGCCACGAGCATCGTCTGGCTCTGCGCCAGCCCGCAGACCAGCGAGGCGATCGTGAACACGGCCAGGCCGCCCAGGAACACCCGCTTGTGGCCGACCAGGTCGCCGACCCGACCGGCGAGCAGCAGCAGGCCGCCGAAGGCGATCAGGTAGGCGTTGACGACCCACGCCAGGCCCGAGCCGGAGAAGCCGAGGTCGGCCTGGATCGACGGCAGCGCGACGTTGACGACGGTGACGTCGAGCACGATCATCAGCACGCCCGTGCACAGGACGTACAGCGCCAGCCAGCGGCGGCGGTCGGTTTGCGCGCTCGTCATCATTTCCACTCCTTCCGTCGGTCTTTGCTGATGCTGACGACGAACCACGACGAAACTCATCGGCGGCCCGATGAGAAGCCGGGCGGCATACCGTCTTACCACCACATCAGCAACCGTCACGACGAGCACCCGGAGCGCGGCGCATGGCGCCCGCGCTCGTCCGGCCGAACGAAAGGAGCAAGCGATGTTCGCCAGCACCGAGGCATTCAGCGGCTTTGCCGTCGACGACATGGACGCGGCGCGCGCCTTCTACGAGGAGACGTTGGGCATTCGCACGACCACCGACTACGGTCTGATGACCCTGCACCTCGCGGGCGATCGCCCGACGCTGGTCTACCCCAAGCCCGACCACGAGCCCGCGGCGTACACGATCCTCAACTTCAAGGTCGCCGACATCGACCGAGCGGTGGACGAGCTGACCTCACGGGGCGTACAGATGACGCGCTACGACGGCTTCGAGCAGGACGAGCGCGGGATATTCCGCGGCGGCGGCCCCTACATCGCCTGGTTCAGCGACCCGGCCGGCAACGTGCTGGCGGTGCTGCAGGAGCGCGAGGGCTAACGAGCGGGCGCCCCGGGCGGCCATGCGGGCGCCGCCCGGCGCCGCTCAGCGCCCGGCCAGCGGAGCGACGTAGCGCAGGAACGGCTGGACCGAGAGCTCCTGGCCGGTGGCGCGCTGGACGAGCGGCAGCGTGTCCAGGCGACGTCCATGACGGTGCACGTGCTCGGCCAGCCAGCTCTGGATCGGCGCCACGTCGCCCAGGCGCAGCGACGGCTCGCGCGGCCCGATCGCCGCCTCCATCGCCTCCCACAGCTGCGCGGCGATCAGGCAGCCGAGCGCATAACTGGGAAAGTAGCCGAAGCTGCCGGCGCCCCAGTGCACGTCCTGCAGGCAGCCGAGCGCGTCGGACTCGACCTCGACGCCGAGAAGTCGGCGCATGCCGTCGCGCCAGGCTGAAGGCAGGTCCGTGACCGCGAGATCGCCCTGCACCATCGCCAGCTCCAGCTCAAAGCGCAGGATGATGTGCAGCGGATAGGTCAGCGGGTCGGCCGAGACGCGAATCGGCGACGGCTGCACGCCGACCAGTGCCGTGTGCAGCTCTCCCGGGTCGACCGCAAAGCCGCCCGCGCCGAGCTCGCCGGCGAGCACGTGCGCGAAGGCGGCACTGCGCGCCACGTGGTTCTCCCACAGCTTGCTCTGGGACTCGTGCATCGACATCGACGTGCCCGTGCCGAGGTTCGTGCGATCGAGCGCCGGGTCGATCTGACGCTCATACAGCGCGTGGCCGTACTCGTGCAGCGAGCTCAGCAGCGACTCGATCTCGCCGTCGCCGTAGCGCGTGGTCACGCGGCTGTCGCGCGGACCGATCCAGGCCGTGAACGGGTGCGCCGAGACGTCCACCCGCCAGCTCGTCTCGTCCACGCCGATCCATCGCAGCGTGCTCGCGACGGCCGCTTCCTGCGCGGCCACGGGAACGGCGAGCGGTCGCTTGGGCGAATGGGCCTGCGCATCGGCGACGAGCGGTGCCAGCGCGTCGGCGAGCGCCGCGAACAGTCGCCGCAGCTCGGCAGTGGAGAGCCCGTAGTCGTAGTCGCCGAGCAGCGCGTCATACGGGCTCTGGCCGCGCTCGGCCTGGCACTCGCCGTGTGCGCGCGCCAGCTCTACATTGCGCGCAAGCGCCGGCGCGAAGGCCGCGAAGTCGTCGGCCTCGCGCGCAGCGCGCCAGCTCTCCTGGCCCTGCGCGCTGGCCTGCGCGAGCTCGACGGCCAGCTCCGCCGGCACGCGCCCCGCGCGATCCCAGTCGCGGCGCGCGATTCGCGCGATGTCCGCGTCCAGCTCATCCAGGCCCTGGCCGCCCAGCTCAGATAGCCACTCCCCGACGTCTTCCGACGTCGCGCGTTCGTGCGTCAGGCGCGCCAGGGTACCGAGCTGCTGCGCACGCGCGGGAGCGCCGTCGCCGGGCATCATCACCAGCTGATCCCACGTAGCGAGCATTCCCAGCGCCGACAGGTCGGCCAGCTCGGCCATGCGGTCGTGCAGTTTTTCCAGCGCGTTCACGTGCTCTCAAACGAGCGGCAGCGGTCCATGTTCTTCGCGGGAAGATAGCCATGCCGCAGGCGTT
>DATHJQ010000341.1:0-2812 GCA_035286505.1 Solirubrobacteraceae bacterium
TACCTGCGTTTGGCGTTGGGCACAACTAACTCCTACGCTCTGCAGACGCGCTCGCTGAACGGCGACACGTACGTGATCCAGCGGCGGAGCAGCGGCAGGATCGAGCGGCACGCACTGGTTTGTGGTGCGCGGCGCAGCTGGTAGACGGCGCCGCAGAGGTGATCTCTGCACAGAGCAGGAAGCGCCGGTCGCTAGACGCAGCATGCGGTCGGTCTTTGGCCGCCTGCGTGCCGCGTCACGCCTACTGCCGCTCTGAGGCACGGTCGCGCTCGCGATGGGGCGGGCCGAAGGCCCCGCCTTGACGGCGAGCGGATGGAAGCTAAGGAACTGCTGGTCGCTCAAGAGCCGCAGACAGATAGTCTCGTCAGGTGGACGCCGGCGCCCCAATCCCATGCGTGATCTACGCTGCCAAGGGCCGCCTCAGTCCTCGTCGCCGGCGCCGACTCGCTCGGCGACGAGGAGCAGATCGGCGAGCGGCAGCTGCGCGCGCCCGGCGATCCAGCACGCCAACGGGGCGGCGGTTCGCTCGGAGGCGTGCGCCGCGACGCCGGCGAGATCGAGCAGTTCGCCGACCTCCTGCGCCGACGGACGCTCGACGCCGGCCTGGCACGCGAACTCGGCGATCCACTCGTCCCTGGTCACGTGGCGCAGCTTAGTCGCGCTCCGGCTCGGGTAGCTTGAGGGCATGCTCGATCGCCTCGATCGCCCCCTGCGCGACCTGCGCGTGTCGGTCACCGATCGCTGCAACCTGCGCTGCCGCTACTGCATGCCGCGCGAGGTCTACGGCGAGGGCTTCGCCTTCCTCGATCGCTCGCAGCTGCTCAGCTTCGAGGAGATCGCCCGGGTCGTGACCACGGCGGCGAACCTGGGCGTGCGCAAATTGCGCCCCACCGGCGGCGAGCCGCTGCTGCGCCGCGAGCTCGAGCGGCTCGTGCGGATGCTCGCGCAGATCGATGCGATCGAGGAGATCGCGATGACCAGCAACGGACTGCTGCTGGCGCGCAAGGCGCACGCCCTGGCCGACGCCGGCCTGACGCGCGTCACCGTCAGCCTCGACTCGCTGGACGATCGGGTGCTGCGCGAGATGGCCGACGCGCCAGTCTCCGCGCAGCGCGTGCTCGCCGGCATCGACGCGGCGATCGACGCCGGCCTGCATCCGGTGAAGGTGAACATGATCGTGCGCCGCGGCGTCAACGAGGCCTGCGTGTCGCAGATGGCCGCGCACTTTCGCGAGCGTCCTGTGGTGCTGCGCTTCATCGAGTACATGGATGTCGGCGCCAGCAACGGCTGGCGCCCCGAGCATGTCGTGCCGGCCACGGAGATCCTGAGCAGCGTCGAAGCCCGCTGGCCCCTGCAGAAGCTCCCCCGCAGCGCCGCCGGCGACGTCGCCACGCGCTATCGCTACCGCGACGGAGCGGGGGAGATCGGGGTGATCCACGCGGTCAGCGAGCCCTTCTGCGGCGGCTGCACGCGGGCGCGGCTGTCGGCCGACGGCAAGCTGTTCACGTGCCTGTTCGCAAGGGCCGGGCACGACCTGCGCGAGCTCCTGCGCGGCGGCGCCGACGAGGCCGAGCTGCGCGACGCGCTGCGCGGCATCTGGGGCGCGCGCAGCGATCGCTACTCGGCCGAACGTGGCTCGCGCCGCGTCGCCGAGCGCGGGGCGCTGGGCGAGGACGCTCTCGGCGGCAAGGCGGAGACGACGACGTCATCTCAGGATGGGCGGCCGCCGAGGGTCGAGATGTCGTATATCGGCGGCTGACGCCTGCAGGGGCGACGTGCGCAGTGGAGTCCGCTGCACGCTAGATCGGCGGGCGGCTCGGCGTCCAAAGCAGCTTGATCGTCAGCAGCACGGCCGCGGAGACGACGACGAGCAGCGCCGAGAGCGCCAGCGCGGCGGGGAAGTCGCTGGAGAACTCGTCGTAGATCGCCAGCGGGATCGTCTGCGTGATGCCCTGGAAGGAGCCGGCGAACATCAGGGTCGCGCCGAACTCGCCGAGCGCCCGCCCCCATGCCAGAGCGAGCCCGGCCAGCAGCGCGGGACGCGCGATCGGCACCGCGACGTGCAGGAACACGGCCGGCCTGCGAATGCCGAGCGCCAGGGCGCCTTCGATGTGCTCGCGCTCTATCGCCGCGAAGGCGGCGTGTGCCTGTCGCAGGTACAGCGGCGCCGAGACGAACGCCAGCGCCACGACGACGCCGGCCGTCTGCAGCACGAGCTGGATGTGCGCCGCAGCAAGCGCGCCGCCGAGCAGCCCGTGGGGGCCGAGCGAGGCCAGCAGACCGATCCCCGCGACCGCCGGTGGCAGGACGAGCGGCAGCTCGATCAGCGTGAGCACGAGTGCGTCACCGCGAAAGCGGCGCGTGGCCAGCAGGTAGGCGCCGGGGGTGCCGACGAGCACGACGGCCGCGACCGCGATCGCGCTGGTCTCGAGGCTCAATCGCAGCGCCTGCAGGCTCTGCGAGCCGCCGAGGCTCGAAAGCAGGCGTCCGGGGGAGACGTTGACGAAGATTGCAACGACCGGCAGCGTCAGGAAGGCCAGCACGACGGCGATGCTCATGCCCATCGCCAGCGAGAACCACCAGCGGCGCACGAGCCTTCTCGCCGGCGAGCCGTGGGGATCGCCGAGGGCCGGCCCGGCGTGCGCCGGCGCGCTCACCTGCGGGCTGGAGGCAGAAAGCCGCTCGCCGCGAGATCCGCCCGCCCCGGCCCCCGCAGCAGTCCGGCCACGAACGCGAGCGCCTGGGAGAGATGCGCGCTGCCGCGTACGACCGCGACGGCGTAGCCGACGCGCGGCTGCAGCGTCGGGGGCAG
>DATHJQ010000342.1:0-12457 GCA_035286505.1 Solirubrobacteraceae bacterium
TCGACGGCGTGGTTGAACTCGAACGGCGCGCCGCCGCCGGCGCGCGACACGGCCTCGACGCCCGCGGCGACATAGGTGTCGCCCTCGCCGGTCTTGATCGCGTGGAAGGCCATCCGCGCCGTCTGCAGAGACGAGGCGCAGAAGCGGTTGACGGTCGTCGCCGGCACGTGGTGGTCGATGCCCGCAAGCAGGCCGGCGACGCGCCCGACGTTGTAGCCCTGCTCGCCCTCGCAGAAGCCGCAGCCCATCATGATGTCGACGATCGAGCTGGGGTCGACCTGTGGGTTGCGCTCGATCAGCGCGCGCAGCGGAATCGCCGCCAGGTCGTCGGCGCGGATCGACTTCAGCGATCCCTTGCCGGCTCGGCCGATGGGCGTGCGGATGGCGTCGACGATGACTGCTTCGGGCATCAGGTGCTCTTTCTCCTTGATTGGATGGTGCGCAAGAGCCTACAGCCGCACGGCCCTAAGACGGACCCGCTGGACGGCCGAAGCTGGCGCCGGCGCCCGACGGCCCAGCGTGTCAGTCGAGCTGGTCATAGCCCCAAAGCTTGACGAGGTCACGATCCAGGTACTCGCCGAGCGCGACCACCTCGGACTTGTAGCGCCGGCGCAGCTGACGCATGAACCGATCGTCGGTCGGCGATTGCGCGGTATAGGCAGCGCGGCGAAACATCGCCGACAGGTCGTCGCTGCGCAGCCGCGGCGGCGCCACCGCGTCGATTGCCCGAGCTATGCGGCCTTTCTTGGCGGGGTGCAGGCCTGCTTTGCGTATGGTGCGCCGCAGGCGGTGCAGGGGCATCGAGCGGACGGCCTTCAGCGGCTGCGTCTCGATCGTCTGCACTGCGAGCGTGTCGTCGACGTCCAGGAAGCGCAGGACTTGGCGGACGGTGCCCTCGTTGTCGCGGCGGAAGTCGTCGTAGATGAGCACGAGCAGCTGCTCGGCTGCAAAGGACTCGCGCAGGCGGCGCAGCTGCTCGACATAGCGCACGTGGTCGGAATACAGAAGCGACTGCGGCGACACCGACCGGCGCGGGATCCGTTTGCCACGGCGCCGGTCGTCCTCCAGCGAGATGGCCTTGGCGAAGTCCTTCTCTGACTCGATGTGCGTGGCCACGAGCTGCAGGTGCAGCGAGCGAAGGAAAGCCGCCGGCTCGCGCAGGATGGCGATGATGCGCGCGTCGGGGCGCAGTTCGGCGATCTGGCGTGCGGCGGTCGCTGACCTTATGTACTGGGGCGACGCCTCGCCGGCGCGTTGGTCGGGGGCGGCGTCGGCGAACAGCGACAGGTAGGCCTCCAGCGTGACCGGGCGGCTGGGCGACCCCGGCGCGCCGAAGCGCGAGCGCAGCTCCAGCGCGAAGAACCACGGCTCCTTGACGTCGGGCATGAAGATCTGCGGATGGGCGCTGAGCATCATGTAGAGAGCGGTGGTGCCGCACTTCTGGTGCCCGACGATGAAGAAGTCGGGCGTGCGCATGGCGGTCGCAACGGCGCCCAGGCGCCCGTGTTCCCGCTGCGTTGGAGACGGCTCCCCTCGCCCTGGCATGACGCGGGAGTCTAACGTCGTCTACAGGTCCAGCCGGCTGACGCCCAGCTCGTCGAAGCCGACGTGATGGGCCAGCTCGTGGCGCACCGTGCGTGTGACTTGGTCGCGAAGCAACTCGGGGTCGTGGCCGAAGTCGCGGCGCAGCGTGTCGCGAAAGACGACGATCCGGTCGTGGGCGTCTTCGCGCGTCGCGCCGTCGCCCTGGTAGAGGCCGTATGCGTGCTGGCGGCGCCCGCCGTCGGAGATCACGACAGCGACGTGCGAGAGCGCGTTTCGCAGCAGGTCGGGCAGGTCGTCCAGCGCGTCGCGCACGAGCTCCTCGAAGTCGTCGTCGTCGAGCGGATCGAGCTCCATGAACTCGCTTTCCCCGGGGTCGACGGCGAGCCCCTCGCGCGCCAGCGCCTCGGAGTTGCGCACGATGTCGTCGAACTCGCTCTCGGACTCGGGGTCGCGCCAGCCCGCGAGGCGCACGGCGACGAACGCCGCGGCGCCCATCAGCACGGCCGCGACGATCACCCCCAGCGCGACGTCCTCCAGCGCGCGCACCGCCCCTATCGTGCTGAACCCCTGCCCGACGACGATCGTCACCAAGCCGACCGACAGCGCGATCAGCGCCGCCACGCCGACACGCCTCAGATGGCCGGAGGCATTCGCTGGCGGCCTCGACGATCGCATGGCTGGCCTATTTGAGCGTGCGGCCGATGACGAGACGTTGGATCTCGTTCGTGCCCTCGTAGATCTGGGTGATCTTGGCGTCTCGCATCATGCGCTCCACGGGGTACTCCTTGACATAACCGTAGCCGCCCAGCACCTGCACGGCGTCGATCGTCACCGCCATCGCGGTGTCTGAACAGAAGACCTTGGCCATCGACGAATACTTCCCGGCCTGCGGGTGCGCCTGATCGGCCATCGCGCACGCCTTGTACAGGAGCTCACGCGCGGCCGCCGTCTGTGTTTCCATGTCGGCGAGCTTGAACTGGATTCCCTGGAACTCGTTGATCGCCTTGCCGAACTGGCGCCGCTCGCGCGCGTAGGCGACCGCGTAGTCGGTCGCGCCCTGGGCGATCCCGACCGCCTGCGCGGCGGCGCCCAGCCGCGTGCGCTCGAGCGTGCCCAGCGCGACCGACAGGCCCTTGCCGACCTGGCCGATCACGTTCTCGGCCGGCACGCGCACATCCTCGAAGATCGGCTGCCCCGTCGGCGAGGCGCGGATGCCGAGCTTGTGCTCGAGCTTGCCGACGCTGAAGCCCGGCCGACTGGCCTCGACGACGAAGGCGGTGAGCCGGCGCGTCTCACGGTCGGTTACGGCGAACGTGACGTAGAAGTCGGCCACACCGAGGTTGGAGATCCAGTTCTTGGTGCCGTTGATGACCCATTCCTCGCCGTCCTGCACGGCCGTCGTCTTCATGCCCGCGGGGTCCGATCCGGCCTCGGGCTCGGACAGCGCGAAGGCCGGCGACCACTCGCCCGTGGCGCAGCGCGGCAAGAAGCGATCCTTCAGCTCATCGGAGCCGAACAGCTGCAGCGGCAGCGTGCCGAGCTCCTGCACCATCAGGATCAGCGCGCACGCCGCGTCGACCTTGGCGATCTCCTCGACGGCCATGTTCAGCATCAGCGTGCCCGTGCCCGTGCCGCCGTACTCGGTCGGGAAAGGCAGCCCGAGGACGTCCTGCTCGGCGAGCAGCTTGCGCACGTCCCACGGGTATTCGGCGCGCTCGTCTATCTCGGCCGCGCGTGGCGCGATGCGCTCGCGCGCGATCTGGGAGATCGTCGCGCAGAAGTCCAGGTTCTCCTGAGGAATCGTGTAGACGTCGCTGACCGCCTGCATGCCGCTGATCCTAGTGATCCGTGGCTCGCCGGGGAGCGCTGCCAAGCACCGCACCCGTGCCTCCAAGCGCAGTCGCCGCGCTGCTAGCTTGGTCGGGCGATGACCAAGACCAGCGAGCTGGCGATCGACCCTCAACGCTTGGCGGAGTGGCTCGTCGAGGACCCGTCGCTGCAGGTCGTCGACGTGCGCGAGCCCTACGAGCGCGGCGCCGGGCACATCGCCGGCACGCGGCACATCGCGCTCAACGAGCTGGCCTCCGCGGCAGCCAGCCTGAAGCAGGACCGCCCGGTGGTGTTCTACTGCCGCGTGGGCTCTCGCTCGACGATGGCCGCACAGGCGCTGCGCGCCGCGGGCTGGGAGGCCTACTCGATGGACGGCGGCCTGGTGCGCTGGGTCGGCGAGGGCCGCCCGCTGTCGCCTCAGGACGGATACGTTGCCAAGCACTGACATCCCAAGAGACAGGAGGCGCGAGATGGAGGCTTCGACGGACTACCCGGGCGTGACCGAGGGCGACGGCTACGCCGTCGGCAGCCTCGACGACCTCGGCGACGGGCCGGGCTTTCGCAAGGTGCGCAAGGGCCTCGGCGTGACCGCCTTCGGCGTCAACGCGATCGTCCTGCCGGCGGGCATCGAAACGGGCTTTCACTACCACGACACTCAGGAGGAGCTGTACTTCGTGCACCGGGGCACGATCGAGATGGAGTTCGGCGACGCGACCGTGCACAAGCTCGGCGAGGGCGCATTCGCGCGCGTGGACGCGGCGACCATGCGCAAGGTGCGCAACCCGGGCGACGTCGACGCCGTGTACGTGTGCGCCGGCGGCAAGGACGGCTACGTCGGTCGCGACGGTCGCGCCCCGGAGGGCGAGCAGCAGCGCGTCAAAGCGATGCACGACCTGTCCGGCGGACAGGCCGGCTGACCGAGCCGGCGGCGTGCGGTGAGCGAGGCCGACGCGGCGCCCGGGCGCCTGCGCGTCAACGATCGGCTTTCGATACCGCTCGCCGAGGTGACCGTGCGCGCAAGTCGGTCCTCGGGCCCAGGCGGTCAGCACGCGAACGTGACCGCGTCGCGCGTGGAAGCGAGCTTCGACGTGCTCGCGTCGCCGACGCTCTCTGAGACCGAGCGCAAGCGGCTGCTCGCGCGTCTCGGCCCCCGCGTGGTCGCTGTCGCGCAGGATGAGCGCTCGCAGTCGCGCAACCGCGAGCTTGCACTCGCCCGCCTCAGCGAACGCCTGGCGCGCGGACTGGCCGTCCCCAAGCGCAGGCGCGCGACGCGGCCCACCGCGGCCTCGCGCGAGCGGCGCCTGGCCGTCAAGCGCCGTGCCACGCAGCGCAAGCGCGAGCGGCGCCCACCCGACGAGGACTAGTTCAAGAGCTCCTTGACGTCGCGCTGGTGCATGCGCCCGAGCGGCGTTTTCTCCGGGTGAAAGCCGATTGCGTTCCACAACAGCCCCGAAGCCGGCGCCCAGGCGATGATCAGGTACACGCCGAGCACGAGCGCCGCGGCGCGCAGGCGGCGCGAGCTCGACAGCGCGGCCATCGGCAGCACCCATAGGACATACCAGGGAAGCACCCAACTGAGCGTGACCAGCAGCGCCACGCTGGCCCACCCCGAGGCCGTGATCGGGCCCCTGCGACGCCAGGCCTGCACGCAGCAGAGCATCACCGCCAGCACGAGCCCGGCGCTGAGCAGTTTGTGCAGGGTTTCCGTCTCCCCACCGCTGCCGACTGCGAGCCCGATCAGGTTGGGAACGCTGACGTTGGTCACGAGGCGGCTCTGCGTGCTGAGGTCGGGGATGTGCAGGCCGAAGGCGGCCAAGCTCACGGCGGCGGCGACCACCGCGGCGCCGGCCATACCGAGCGCCACCTGCGCCAGCCGTCGCGGCGAGCGCAGCATCGCCGCGAGCACGACCGGGATGAGCACGCCGCCCGAGGCCTTGATGGCGGTCGCCGTGATGACCGCCGCGCCGGCGCCGATCTCCGGCGGACACAGCGCCAGCAGCCAGTCGCGCGGGCGCAGCCGCCGGCGCTCCGTGGGGGCGGCCACGGCCTCCCGGGCCCCCCGATCCTCTCCAGTGCTCCGATCCTGCGCCACGGCTCTCCGGGGCTCTGGCGCGCCGAGCCTGTCTCGCGTGCGCAGGAGCAGGTAGAAGGCGAGCAGGATGAAGAACAGCATGAGGAAGTCGTTGTGATCGCCGCCGAGCCCCCACACCAGCACGATGGGGTTCAGCCCAACGAGCACGATCGCCGCGACGGGGTCGCGCCCGAGCAGCCGCGCGCACTTCCAGACCAGCAGCAGCGTGCCGAGGCTCGCCAGCGCGAGCATGCCCTTGAGCACCCAGAACGAGGCCGCAACGCCGAGCGGCACGACGGCGAACGTCAGCAGCGTGAACAGGGGGCCGTAGGGGCTGAGCAGCTGGTGCCAGTTGCTCAGGTCGTAGCTCGGGTCGTTGTGCGGCTCGAGGATCGGGATCGAGGTGTACGGGTTGAGGTTGTGCACGACCTCCATGCGCCCGTAGTTGACGTAGTTGAAGATGTCCGTCAGCGCGAGCGGCGGCGCGAGGAAGAAGATCGCGTGCACGGCGAGCACGGTCGCGATCGCCCAGCGGGCGCGCAGGCGCGGGACGTAGGCGAGCCCGAGCAGATAGCTCACGTACATCACGACGATCGCCCCCGAGAACAGGTACTTCAGCGTCGTGCTGCTGCGGGTGAATCCCGGCAGCAGGCCGCCCAGCGGCCCGGCCATCCAGTGCGGGAAGTAGTTGGCGTGCGTGGTCGCCGAGAGGATGCTCGGCCGGTTGGCCGACATCAGCACTACGAACAGGCTGCAGGCGACGATCGCCGCGAGACACGCGGCGCCCACCCAGGCGCGCTCGTCGGCTGCGGCGAACGCGCCGGCGCGACCGCGCAGGAGTCCCCGCTTGGCTCGTTGGCTCCCAACCGGCGCGTCGCGCAGGGGAAGTGTGCTCGCGTCGCTGGACATGCGTGAGGGCCCGCCGAAGCGAGCCCTCAGAAGGTTAGACCTATGTGGCTGCGGCTAGATGCCGCCGCGCTCAGATCGCCTGGACGTTGACGGCCTTGGGGCCCTTGTCGCCCTGCTCCGGGTCGTATGAGACCTTCGCACCCTCCTGCAACGAGCGATAGCCCTCGCCGTTGATTCCGGTGTGATGAACGAACAGGTCCTTGTCGCCGTCGTCGGGGGTGATGAAACCGAACCCCTTGTCGTCGCTGAACCACTTTACGGTGCCAGTAGGCATGTGGGAACTCCTCCACAGTATGTGCGTGCTGCACGCGGAGGATGCTTCTTGAAGCTTCGACCTGCGAGCGCTTGCACTTCTTTCGCCGGACTATGTGCCGGCCAGACCCGACGACCGTAGCAGGTCATTGCGGCGTCGTGTTGTCGAAATATTAAGATCGGACGATCGATTTGCGCTTGGCTCGACGGCCGGTTTTTGCGGGCGCGAGGACGGCTCGCCGGCCAGCGCGACGGCTAGGGTGCAGCGATGAGCACGACCGACAGCCCAACCGGCCCGCCTGCTGTGCAGGAGCCTGCGTCGCTGTTCAAACGGCTGCTGCCGCCGGGCGAGCCGGCGGGCGCGGCGCAGATCGCCGAGGGCCTGGAACTGCAGGCGCGCGCACGCGCCGGCGGCGAGCGGCCGTACCTGATCCTCAACATGGCCAGCACGGTCGACGGGCGCGCGAGCATCGGCGGGCGCTCGGGGGCTATCGGCGACCGCGCCGACCGCGAGCTGTTCCACGCGCTGCGCGCGAGCGTCGACGCGGTGATGGCCGGCGCGGGCACCGTGCGCGTGGAGCGCTACGGCAGGATCATTCCCGACGCTGCGACCAGGCAGCGACGCGTGCGGCGCGGACTCGGCGAGGAGCCGCTTGCGTGCATCGTTTCCGGGCGCCTGTCGCTGGCGCCTGACACGCCGCTGCTCAACGACCCAGCTGCGCACGTCGTGATGATCAGCCCGTCGCAGTCGAGCCTGCCCGACACGCCGGCGCAGGTGGACTATGTGCGCGCCCGCCGCGACGGGCTGCTGGACCTTCCCGCGGCGATGGCCGAGCTGGGCGAGCGCTTCGGCGTACGCACGCTGCTGTGCGAGGGCGGCCCGCATCTCAACGGGCAGCTGCTGCTGGCGGGCCTGGTCGACGAGCTGTTCCTGTCGTTCTCGCCGAAGCTCGCCGGAGGCGAGGACGCGACGGGCGAGGCCCTGCGCATCGTCGCCGGAGCGCAGTTCGCCGAGCCGCTGGAGCTGGAGCTGCTGAGCGCGCTGGAGAGCGCGTCGACGCTGTTTCTGCGCTACGGCGTGCGCGCCTCGGCGCCCGAACGGGTCTCGCGCGAGACGATGCCCAGCAGTTCGCTGGCCAGCTGACGGCCTTCGGAGGACACGCGCGGCGTGGCGGCGATGCGCACGACGACCTCCTCGCCGTCGAGCTCCTCAAGCGTGATCCGCGGCGAGTCTCGCAGCGGCGTCTGCAGCCTCTTCTCCAGCAGCTCCTGCATGTCGCTCGGCGTCATGCCCGGTCGCAGCCTTGCGCGCAGGTTGACCGCCTCGGGCTCGCGCAACGGGATGACGGCGCTGTTGAGCACGACGCTGTTGGGCACCATGGTCGACTCTTCGCCCCTGGCGAACGTCGTGTAGAGCAGCCCCAGCGAGCTGACCGTGCCCTCCAACTGGCCGGCGATCGGGCCGCCCTGCAGGCGCACGCGGTCGCCGACGCGAAACGGGCGCGCGCTCAACAGAACCGTGCCGGCGATCACGTTGCCCAGCGTCTGCTGCGCGGCGAGGCCGAAGATCACGGCCGTGAAGGCGCCGCCCAGCGCCAGCGTGCGCGCCTCGATGCCGGCCACGCGCAGCGCTACGAGCAGCGCGAGGATGATCGTCAGCAGGCGGATCAGAAAGCCGGTCGTCCCCGCCGTCGCCGGGTCCAGGCGGCGAAACAGCGGCGGGCCCAGGCTGCGCCCGACGTCACGCGCGATCGCCCAGCCGAGGATCATCAGCGCGATCACGGTGACGACCGTCACCGGCGTTTCCAGCGCGGGTTCGAGCTCATTGGCCGCACGGCCGTGGCGGCCGGCGGCGCCGAGCAGGCTGACGCGGTTGTCGTAGAAGACGACGACGCCGATGAACAGCGGCACGAGCACCAGCGCCTCCAGCCGCGCGCGCTTGACCACGC
Organism: Solirubrobacteraceae bacterium; assembly: GCA_035286505.1. Classification (GTDB taxonomy): domain Bacteria; phylum Actinomycetota; class Thermoleophilia; order Solirubrobacterales; family Solirubrobacteraceae; genus Palsa-744. The sequence continues at coordinate 8,557 of DATHJQ010000342.1, forward strand.
GCGGGCTTATCTGGCGCAGCAGGCCGGCTTCGCGCCAGGCTTGGCTGCGCGTCTCGAACATCTTCGGAGGCGTCCGTGGAACGGGCATCGACCCCCCATGATGGCGACCGGACTGGCCGGATGGCGGATTCGACACGATGCTGCTCTAGGATCTCGGGGCCTCGTGACTTCCGATCTGCGCAAATTGCTGATCCCCGCCGTGGTCCTCGGCGTCCTGCTGATCGTCGTGGCGGTCATCTACTTCGTCGAGCCGGCGCACTCGCTGCCGTCGTTCTTCCCGGGCCACGTCTCGGCGACGGACGCCGAGGCCACGCATCACCACACCAAGCACGGCATCGCCGCGCTGGTCGTCGCGCTGGCGTGCTTCGCCTTCGCCTGGTTTCAGACCGGGCCGAAGACGCAGAACGCCGCCGGCGCCTGACCGGCTCGCGGGCGCCGCCGACGCCTGACCCGGCTCGCGGGGCCGCTGGCGCCCGACCACGCCGCCGGCGCCCGACCGGCTGCTAACCGCCGAAGGCGAACACGAGCGTGCAGATCACGCCCAGGCCGATGCAGTAGACGCCGAACGGCGTCAGGCGGTTGGTCTGAAAGAAGCGCAGCAGGAACTTGACCGCGAAGAACGTGGTGACGGCGGCGCAGAGACCGGCGACGAGCGCCGGCCCGCGCACGCCGTTGCCCGCCGACCCGAACAGCTCGGGGAGCTTCAGTGCGGCGGCGGCGAAGATGACGGGCGTGGCGAGCAGGAAGCCGAAGCGGGCGGCGTCGTCGTTGGACAGTCCCGCCAGCAGGCCGCCGCCCATCGTGAAGCCCGATCGGGAGATGCCCGGCACCAGCGCCGCGGCCTGCGAGGTGCCGACCGCGATCGCCTGGCGCCAGCTCAGCTTCGCCAGGCGCGCGTCGACGTCGCCTTCGTAGTCGCCGGGTCGCGGCGGGCGCCGGCGCAGTCGCTCGAACACCAGCAGGGCGATTCCGTTGACGATCAAGAACGCCGCCGCGATCTGCGCCGAGGCGAACAGTTTGCGCAGCGGTTCCTGCAGCAGCAGTCCGATCACGCCAACGGGGATCGTGCCGGCGACCAGCAGCCAGCCCAGGCGCGCGTCCAGGTCGTCCGCGCGGATCTCGCGCATCTGCAGGGACCGACCCAGGCCCTTGACGATCCGCACCCAGTCCTTGAAGAAGAACAGCAGCAGCACGATCGCGGTCGCCAGGTGAGTGGCGATCAGGAACGTGAGAAAGAACTTGTCGTTCTGGTGGATGTGCCAGCCGGCCAGGCGCGGCAGCACCACGCCATGGCCCAGGCTGGAGATCGGAAACGGCTCGGCGACGCCCTGGGTGAGCCCAAGGACGACCGCCTGGAAGTAGGAGATCGGGTCGTGCACCGGCGACAGCTTATGGACTGGCGCTGTCGAAAGCCGCGGGCGACGGCTGCCAGGGGGCCGACGTCAGCGAGCCGGTCGAGGATGACGTTCGCCAGACTCAGTCCTCTGGCAAAGCGGCAAAATCACGCTTGGCCTTCCTGTACCACGCCATGCCAGACAGGGGATGCTTCCACCTCCCCTGCATTTCCTTCAAGGCGTCGCGGTGCGTATCGTCACCGTTTGCCACGACTTCCTTCAGATGTTTGTCTTGTGCCTTTATGACCTCGTTGGCGCTGCTTGCGTGGTGTGCAAGCTCACACGGCCCGCCCAGTTCCCTACATGTCATCGTCTTCATAACATGGCTTCCTTTCAGCCTGAAACGTGAATCTACAGTAGGCGCTTGCCGAGCTGCTGGGGGCCAGGCGCTTGATCGGCGCCCACTAGGATCGTCGTGCGACATGCGCATCGAATCGATGCAGAGCGTGTTTGTTCATGCACAGCGCAAGCAGGGAGGCTGACGACGATGCCGACTCAACCACCACAGCGACCGATATGAGCGCCGCGAAGCGACCGTGCGGAGCGCTGGCGGTCGTCGCGGTCCTGGCATGGGCTGGGGCGTTCACTGCTCAGGCCACCGCCGCGACGAAAGCGCCCAAGGCGACGACCGGGGCGGCGATCGCCGTGCGCGGCACGTCGGCGACGCTCGTGGGCAGCGTCAACCCCGGCGGTGCGCCGGTCAGCTACTACTTCCAGTACGGCCCGACGATCGCCTACGGCAAACAGACCGTGCCCGGCAAACTGCCGGCCGGCAGCACGAAAGTGAGGGTGGGCCAAGCCGTCGTCGGGATTCTCACCGGCTACCACTACCGCCTGGTGGCGACCAACGAAGCCGGCTCGGGCGTCGGCAAGGACCGCCTGTTCGCCGTCAAGGTGACGGGCAAGAACAGCTTCACGATCGCGAAGCCAAGCGCGCCGACCGTGTACGGGGGGACGTACGTCTTGAGCGGAACGCTGTTGGGAGCCGGCGCCGCCAATCGCGCGCTCGTGCTGCAGGCCAGCCCTTACCCCTTCCTGGAAGCGTTCACGACGATCGGCGTGGCGATCCACACCGACGCGGCGGGCCGCTTCTCGTTCCCCGTGACGCACATGACCAGGACGACGCAGTTCCGCGTCAGCACGCTCGATCCACGTCCGCTGTACAGCCGTATCACGACGCAGCAGGTCGCCGTGAAGGTAACGTTGAAAGTGCGCTCCTCCGGTCACCCCGGGCTCGTGCGCCTGTACGGCACGGTGACCCCGGCCAAGCCCGGGGCGCATCTGGAGTTCCAGCTCTTCAAGACGGTTCGCCCCGGAGACACGCCCAAGGCCGAAGAAAGAACGTCGAGGTTCGTCAGCCAGTTCAGCACGCGGGTGAAGCGGGGCACCGCGACGGTGTCGCGCTTCAGCGCCGTCGTTCGGGTCGTCCGCGGCGGCAGCTACCGCGCATATGCGCGCCTGACGACGCAGGGCGCGCTGAGCAACGGATGGAGCCGCACGGTCCTGCTGCACGCAGCGCCGGCGCGGCATCGCTGAACGCGGCGCGGGAGGCGGCCGGCGATCGCGCCGCCCTTCGAGGTCGCCGGCCGCACAGGGCCTCGGCGAGCTCAGCGCCCCCCCCGACGCTCAGCGCCGGTCGGTTAGGATCCCGCGCGAGGCCAGCAGCTCGAGCACGCGCTCGACGCCGCGCTCGACCGGTTCTTCGAGCGTCCCCAGCACGAGGTCGGGGTCGGCGGGGCGCTCGTACGGCGCGCCGATGCCCGTCAGGCCACTCAGCTCGCCGGCTCGCGCGCGTGCGTACAGGCCCTTCGGGTCACGCTTCTCACACAGCTCCAGCGGGGCGTCTATGAAGATCTCCAGGAACTCCAGCTCGTCGCTGGCGTGCAGCGTGGCGGCGAGCTCGCGGTCGGCCGCGTACGGGCTGACGAGGCTGACCAGAGCGATCGTGCCCGAGTCGGCGAGCAGCCGCGCCACGTGCGCGGTGCGCCTCACGTTCTCGCGCCGGGCGACCTCGTCGAAGCCGAGGTCGCCGTTGAGGCCGTGACGCAGGTTGTCGCCGTCGAGCAGGAACGCTGACTGCCCAGCGGCGATCAGGTGCTCCTCGACCGCCGCGGCCATGGTCGACTTGCCGGCGCCCGGCAGGCCGGTGAACCACAGCGTCGCGCCCGGCTGCCCGAGCGCCGCCCAGCGCCGCTCGCGTGTCACCCGCGTGCCCTGCCAGCGCACGTTCGGGCTGCGCTCGGTCTTCGCGTCGGTGTCGAGTTCGTCGACCTCCGTGTCGAGGATCACGCCGGCGGCGACCGTTTCGTTGGTCGCCTCGTCGATCACGATCAGGCTGCCCGTAGTGCGGTTGCGCCGGTAGGAGTCGAAAACCAGCGGCGCGCTCAGCTCCATGTGCACGCGCCCGAGGTCGTTTAGCTCGAGCGCCGTCGCGCTCTCGTCGCGGTGCAGCGTCTCCACGTCGATGCGATAGCGCACGTCCATCCCGCCGACCATGGCGGTGCGCG
>DATHJQ010000343.1:0-2307 GCA_035286505.1 Solirubrobacteraceae bacterium
GTTAGGTGTGGCGCGAGGACCACAGGCCGCGAGAGACCCGGGAGAGGAAATTGGGCAGACGGGCGATTGCCGTTGTGTCGTGTGCGGCCAGCATCGTGGCCTTGATCGCGGGCTGCGGCGGCGGCAGCAGCACCGACAGCGCGAGCAGCACGACCAACAGGGCGAGCGCGAAGCGGCTCTGCCCGACGGTGCTTGCGGCCCAGAAGCGCTACACGGCTGCGACGCTCGCCATGAGCCTGCGCTTCCATGACAAGCCGCTCGAGACCCGCGCGCGCAAGGCGATCGAAGCGCTGCTGCCGAAGGTCGAAGAACTGCAGCGCGCGAGCGTCGCCAGCCAGCGGAGCAGGCTCCAGCCGCTCGCGACCGCCCTGTTCAATCAGCTCATGACGCTGAAGGGCTTCGAGAAGAACGACCTGGCCCAGGTCGCCAAGTACGGCAACTCGGTGAACGTGCCGCTCGGGCAGGGCACGAAGAACCTGCGCGCGATCTGCGGGTCAGGCGGCCAATCCCAGCGAGAGCCGGAAGCCGCCAAATTGAAAGGCGCCTGAGGCCCACGCTCTGAGCGCCCGCGCTCATCGCCTACTTGATGAACAGCATCTCCTGATACTTGGGCAGCGGCCACAGGTCGTCGGCGAGGAGCTTCTCGAGTCGATCTGACACGTCGCGCACGTCCTCCATCGCCGGGATCACCCTGTCGCGCATGTACACGGCCCATTTCTGCGGCGTCTCGTCGGGCTGGTTCTCGGGCAGGTTGACGTCCTCGAGCTTGACCAGCGCGAAGTGCAGCTCCTTGAGCAGCGGCTCGATCTCGTCGAGCAGCTCCTCCAGGCCGCTGGCACGCAGTTCGTTCAGATAGCGCACGGCCGCCGGCAGCACCATCGTGCGGGCGATCGTCGCCGCGGTCTCGGCCTCGATGTTCAGGTTCACCGCGTACTGCTCGGTGAACACCTCATAGCGGGCCTCCAGCTCGCGTTTGGAGAGCACCTTGTACTTCTTGAAGGTGGCGACAGTCTGTTTCTGCACCAGCCACGGCAGCGCATCGGGCGTCGTGCGCAGGTTTGCCAGCCCGCGCTTCTCGGCCTCCTTGTGCCACTGCTCGGTGTAGTTGTCGCCGTCGAAGACGATCTGCTTGTTGGCCGTCCACGCCTCCTTGACGACGCCCGCCACCGCCTTCTCGAGCGTCGCGCCCGAGCGTTTGAGCGCGCTCTGCAGCTTGTCCGTGAGCTCGTCCACAGACGCCGCGACGATCGTGTTCAGCACCGTGTTGGGGAAGGCCGGCGATTGGTTGGAGCCGAGCGCGCGGAACTCGAACTTGTTGCCGGTGAAGGCGAACGGGCTCGTACGGTTGCGGTCGCCGCCGTGCAGCGGCAGCGGCGGCAGCACGGGCGTGCCGAGCCCGAGGAACGAGCCGGGCTTGGAGGGCTGCACCTTGCCTCTCTCGATCTCCGCGAAGACCCTCGCCAGCTCGGCGCCGAGGAAGATCGAGATGATCGCCGGCGGCGCCTCGTTGGCCCCCAGGCGATGGTCCTGCCCGGCGCTCGCGATCGAGGCGCGCAGAAGCTGCTGGTGCTTGTTGACGGACTGGATCACCGCCGCGCAGAAGAACAGGAACTGCAGGTTCTCCGCCGGAGTGTCACCCGGGTCGAGCAGGTTCAGACCCGTGTCGGTGCCCATCGACCAGTTGTTGTGCTTGCCCGAGCCGTTGACGCCTGCGAACGGCTTCTCGTGCAGCAGGCAGACGAGGCCGTAGCGGCGGGCGGTGTTCTGCATGATCTGCATCGTCAGCATCTGATGGTCGGAGCCGACATTGGAGTTCTCGAAGATCGGCGCGACCTCGTACTGGTTGGGCGCGACCTCGTTGTGGCGCGTCTTGATCGGCACGCCGAGCTTTGCCAGCTCGAGCTCGACCTCGAGCATGTACGCGAGGATCCGCTCGGGAATCGAGCCGAAGTAGTGATCGTCGAGCTCGTGGCCCTTCGGCGGCTTGGCGCCGAACAGCGTGCGGCCGGTCGTCACAAGGTCCGGACGCTCGAAGTAGTACTGCTCGTCGATCAGGAAGTACTCCTGCTCGCAGCCGCACGTCGTGAACACGCGCGAGGCCTCGTCGACGCCCAGCAGCTCCAGCGCGCGGATGGCCGCGTTGGAGAGGGCGTCCATCGAGCGCAGCAACGGGATCTTGTGGTCGAGCGCCTCGCCCGTCCACGATGTGAAGGCCGTCGGGATGCACAGCAGCGCCCCGTTGGGGTTCTCCAGGATGAAGGCCGGCGACGTCGGGTCCCAGGCCGTGTAGCCGCGTGCCTCGAACGT
>DATHJQ010000344.1:0-2161 GCA_035286505.1 Solirubrobacteraceae bacterium
TACAGCGCGAGCTGCGCCACGGCCGCATGCAGCTCGATCTCGGCCGGCACATCGCCGATCTGCTGTGCGAGCTCCAGGGCGTCACGGTAGGCGCCGGCGGCCTCGTCGTAGTCGCCCTCCGAGCTCTCCAGGTGATGCCCCAGCGCCGTCAGCGCGAGCACGACCTCGTGGGCGTCTGAGTCTCTGGCCAGCTCGACCGCGCGCTCGAGGTTCTCGCGGGCCTTTGCACTGTCGCCGATCCGTCCGAACACCCGGCCGAAGATGCCGTGCGCACGGCTTGCCGCGCGGATCTCACCGAGCTGCTCGGCCAGGCGCAGCGCCTTCTCCGAAGCGTAGATCGCGAGCATGTTGTCGCCGGTCTGCGTGTACAGCCACGCCGCCTCCTCGTACAGGCGCACGAGCGCGAGTGTCGGCTCGCCGTCCTTGATCAGGTTGATGCCGCGCTGATGGTGCTCGATCGCCTGCTTTCGCTCCCCCTTGTGCGCCAGCCCGGCGCCGATCTTGCGGTGAAGCTCGGCGACCTGCTCGAGATCCTCCTGGCCGCTGTGGTACTCGAGCGCCTGCTCCCAAACGGCGATCGCCGCGTCGACGCGGCCGAGACGCAGCGCCACGTCGCCCTGCTTCTCCAGCAGGCGGGCGAGTGCTCGCTCGTCGCCGCCCGTCTGCTCGCAGGCGGCTTGATACTGCGAGAAGGCTTCGGCGTTCGAGTACAGCGCCGTCGCCGCATCGCCCGCCGCCTCCAGGTAGTGCAGCGCCTTGGCGCGGTAGGGCTCCATCTCCGGGGGCGCCAGGCTCAACTCGATACCCAGCTGCGCGGCTCGGGCGTAGTGCTCGGCGAGCAGCGCCACCACCTCCTCGACGCGCTCTCCGGCGCGGATCTCGATGAACCGCGCGACCTCGAAATGCTTCTGCGCGCGCACCGCCTTGGGCAGCATCTCGTAGGCGGCGTCGCGGATCAGCGCGTGCTTGAACGCCAGCTCCGGCTCTCCGGCGAGCGCGTTCGCATCGCCGAGCACCACGATGTCCTTCTCGCGCAGCACGCGCAGGGCCTCGTGCAGATCGCCTCCCTCGGCCTCCACGACGGGCGCCAGTGCGCCCTCCCAGAATGTCCTGCCGACGACCGCGGCATGCGCCAGCAGGCGACGCTGGAAGGGCTCCAACGAGTCCAGCCGCGCCGCGAGCAGCGCCTGCACCGTGGCGGGCAGCTCGGCCGCGCTCGCGCCCTCCTCCTCGGCCAAGCGGCGCACCATCTCCTCGGCGAACAGCGGATTGCCCTCCGCGCGCGTGGCGACAGTCGCGATCACGGTCTCGCTGGGTTCATCCAGGGCGAGCAGAGAGGCGATCAGCTCGCGGGTGTCGCTCTCGCCCAGCGGCTCGAGGAACACGGTCGTGGAATCGCGGCGCACCCCACCCCACCCCACGCGCCGCTCCAGCAGCTCTTCTCGAGTCAAACAGATCTGCAGCACCGGCGCTCTCGCCCACTGCACCAGATGCTCGATCAGGTCGAGCATCCCCTCGTCGGCCCAGTGGATGTCCTCCCAAACCAGCACGAGCGGGCCTTCGCGCGCCAGGCCCTCGATGCACGAACGCACGGCGGCAAAGAGCGCTTCACGCGCGCGCTGCGCATCGCCCTCCTCAGAGAAAGCCGGCTCGTCGGGTGCCTCGATCCCGAGCAGCCGACCGATCAGCGCGGCCTTCGCGCGCGAGGACTTTCCGTCCTCCCGATCGCCGTCGTCGAGCAGTTCGCCCAGGCGAGCCGACAGCTTCTGCCAGGCGATCGCGGGGGGATCGCCGTCGACGATCGCGCACTCCGCGCGAATCACCTCGCCTAGCGGCCAGTAAGCCACGCTCGAGCCGTATGGCAGGCAACGGCCACGCCGCACGAGCGGCGCGCCGGCCCGATCCCCAAGCTCGCGCTCGAACTCGTGCAGCAGGCGCGACTTGCCGACTCCCGCTTCGCCGATGACCGTCGCCATGTGCGGAACCCGCCTGCGCTGGACCCGCGCGACGAGATCGTGCAGCTGCGCAAGCTCGGCGCCGCGCCCGACCAGCGGCGCCCGCGAGGGCCGGGCGACCGACTCGGCCGCCGCGGACGATCGGCCTGGGCTCAGCGCCTCCCACGCAGGCACCGGCTGCGCCTTTCCTTTGAGCTCCAGCGGCT